>NZ_JARXHW010000200.1:0-620 GCF_031127805.1 Thalassobacterium maritimum
GTTAAGCAGAAATGAATTTTTATTTCGACATGATATACCCCGGCAAGCCGTGGCATCACAAAGTAATACGATCAATACAAGTGGACATTCAGTCACAAATTGAACCACTACCGAGTGCCAAACTGCCTCTACTGATAGCAGAGTTCGACATGAACAGAAGCGCTGGGATTGAAATCGTTTCTGGGGCGCAGGGAAAAGATGAATTTTTAAAATTCATCTTTTTCAGTGAAGACTGGGGAGATATGACCGATGCGAAAAAGAAGGCAACCAACCAGCTACTAAGCGGCATTGAATCTATTATTCCAGGGACTAAACTGATTTCGGAATCTGACAGGGTTCACGTGAAGAAGAAAAAAGTAACAATTAAAGAAGATGGGCTAAACGATTTGTTTATCACAGTGAAACATATGAACTATGAAGCATTTTCTCAAAAACTCGAAGAGTTCGAATCTCACTTCGAAAATTTCAAACACGCAGAAGTCTGCGGGTCGGGATATGGTTCTGGTGGAGGAAATATTGATCTCACCTACAGAGATTATACCAAGATAGAAAATAAGGTCCTTTCAACGTTGGAAGCAATCGGCATCCTTGACTACCAACTATCAAAAAAAGAGGCTTAA
>NZ_JARXHW010000201.1:0-618 GCF_031127805.1 Thalassobacterium maritimum
TGTAGCGATGTGACGCCAGTCACGTCCAGTGCCTTGCCTGCATTCGGTGTTCGCGTTTACGTAGCCGAGTGCTTCAGCCTCGGTTTCCGCAGCGGTATTTGGATTCAGCCTTCAACCGCAGGGAACGTTGAACATCGAACATCCAACATCGAACATTGAACATCGAATGGGACTTTCTTCAAGCGAGGCATCCCGAGCTCCATTCACTTCCGCGCTGCGTTCGACAGCCCCAAGACCTCGCTAGCGCGAGTTCGCTACCTCCAATTCTGCGCCAACCAAGTGTAGCGATGTGACGCCAGTCACGTCCTGCGCCTTGCCTGCATTCGGTGTTCGCGTTTACGTAGCCGAGTGCTTCAGCTTCGGTTTCCATAGCAGCATTTGGATTCAGCCTTCAACCGCAGGGAACGTTGAACATCAAACATCGAATGGGACTTTCTTCAAGCGAGGCATCCCGAGCTCTATTCACTTCCGCGCTGCGTTCGACAGCCCCAAGACCTCGCTAGCGCGAGTTCGCTACCTCCAATTCTGCACCAACTAAGTGTAGCGATGTGACGCCAGTCACGTCCAGTGCCTTGCCTGCATTCGGTGTTCGCGTTTACGTAGCCGAGTGCTTCAGCC
>NZ_JARXHW010000202.1:0-606 GCF_031127805.1 Thalassobacterium maritimum
TATGCCCAGCATGTTGATAACCTAATATGGTGAAAGTCCATTGTGAAAGACCTGAATAACATAATAATCACTAGAGAAGCGCAAGGGCGTAACCGCGAGGTTGGGTCTGAAGGCAGCGTGGATCAAATCGACGAGCCGATGAACAAGAACGTCATAGGAGGCACAGAGGGCGGGCGAGTGAGCCAAGGATTGCGAAGCCCCTCAGGTCAGATCCGATGTGTAAATGACGCGGTTGTGTCGAGACAGTGTATCAACTTACCTGGGGAGGCCTCGAATGATGGCAGGGCTTGGCTTAAAGCTGCCGAAATAGCCCGTAGCACTACGCGCAGCAATGTGGGTGGCATCATCAATGGAGGAGTCAGCAGATGGCATATTAGCCGCGGAAACGGACGTGGAGTAGTTGCTGACGGGTTACCCGTCCAACGAAGAACCATATACGAACCACGAAGCGGTGAAGGCCTGAAGCCTCAGAGGTCGGAACTCCGCTCAGTTGCATTGCTCATAACCGCCGACCGGCGAGAGAGCCTCTGCGCTGTTCGGATACAGCCCGAAATCAACTCGATTCTCGAATCGAGCGAGGTAATCGCCATAAAACAGACTGCGTAA
>NZ_JARXHW010000203.1:0-604 GCF_031127805.1 Thalassobacterium maritimum
CAGACTGCGTAGCACGTCGATCAGTCTGGCTGCGGTCCCGCACGGCAGGTGGTGTGAGAGGTGGCGTCCCGTGCGGCGTCACCTACTCGATTTATAGTTCTATTTCTTCCAGATAGTGGTAATCTCGAAGTGGAGTTCAAGGCTATCGGTGTTCCTAGAGAACATTTCACCTATCAGGTTTGTTTTTACTGGTTTAGAAACGTCTATCTTTGTGCTATAGGCTCCATTTGGATATACGATTATCGGTGCCTTCGAAGAGTAAACTAGCTCGCTCCCTCGATATAGCTTAAAGCCTAGGTTGGTATACGCGCTACCACGTTTTGATGTGATGATGAACTCAAGTTCTTTTTTCTCTTCTTCTGTGTCTTCGAGGTAAAAGGCTAAGCCGACTTCGAGGTTTGCACTGTGTGAAAATGGAATTGAGACATAGTGTTTTTCTTCCCTGTCGGCGCAATAGGCTACGCTGATTATGAAACAGTATGCTATCGCTAGAAACTTCATTTAATTTTATAACTTAAAGTGTTGTAGGCTGGAAGCTCCGCTTTCTGCTTACAACCTGTTGGACTAAGCCGTGCGGGTGTGCTTTACGGGGTAAGGGGATTGT
>NZ_JARXHW010000204.1:0-602 GCF_031127805.1 Thalassobacterium maritimum
AACAATCCCCTTACCCCGTAAAGCACACCCGCACGGCTTAGTCCAACAGGTTGTAAGCAGAAAGCGGAGCTTCCAGCCTACAACACTTTAAGTTAGGCAGAGAATAAAAATACCCCACATGAGATTCATCACATTACTCCTTATGCTATTTTGTTTTTCTGTTTCAACGGATGCAGATGAGGCCCCACATAGACCGCCCATCCGTATTGAACAAGCTATAGAAAAAGCAAAAAAACATATTCAAGTCCACGAGATTGACGTATCTGCGAAACGCATAAGTTCAGCTAAGCTCATAAAAAACAAAAAAGAAGATTTAGGCTATTTTTGGTTCATTACGTGGGAATTGGACGCTAAGTTTGACCAAGAATTGAAACCAGCAGGTGGACAAGTTTTTGTGAGCATTTATCCAGATAGCCGAATCGAAGTGACCTATGGAGAATGAACACAATTAGGCCTAACCAGTCCGATGAGGCAATAGATTTCGCTGGCGCTCATCTATTCCTCTCGTCTACGATCTACAAAAATGGACGAAGAACAGAAAAAGAAAGAATTTAATAAATTTTGGCTTACCCCTGGAGTCGTCGCGTTTGGATTAATAGTCA
>NZ_JARXHW010000205.1:0-600 GCF_031127805.1 Thalassobacterium maritimum
AAGTATGAAACTCATCCGCATATTCCTTTGCTCACTACTTGCTCTGAGTGCAAGCGTGCTCAGTGCGGATACCTATGGCTGGCATGCGGCTGAGGCGCGCGGTGACGAGCAGGCGGTATTGGTGCTCTGTCCTGGCATGAACGGAGACGGAGCATTCTTTCTGCACGAATCACCATGGATGGATTTTGCTAAGGCCAACAGCTTGGGTGTGATCGCGCTCGCTTTTAAATCGAAGTCTGAAAGAATGTATGGTGAAGCGCGTGAAGGGTATTACTGGCCGGAGCAAGGTTCGGGGAAAGCTTTATTGGATGCGGTTCGCACGACTTACGGTCGCGATCTGCCCATTCTGATTTATGGCTTTTCAGGTGGCGCGCAGTTTACCAGCCGCTTTGTGGAGTGGGCACCTGAGCGTATTATCGCGTGGGCCGCATATTCAGCTCAATTCTGGGATTCGCCGCAAATCAGTGAGGCGAATCCCCCGGGTATCGTGGCCTGTGGCGAGCACGATGGCGGACGCTGGTACCCCAGCTTTTCTTATTTTTATCAAGGTCGGCAGCAACATAAGCCTTGGGTCTGGGTGAGCCTTCCAAGGACCGGACA
>NZ_JARXHW010000206.1:0-600 GCF_031127805.1 Thalassobacterium maritimum
AAGTATGAAACTCATCCGCATATTCCTTTGCTCACTACTTGCTCTGAGTGCAAGCGTGCTCAGTGCGGATACCTATGGCTGGCATGCGGCTGAGGTGCGAGGTGACGAGCGGGCGGTATTAGTGCTCTGTCCTGGCATGAACGGAGATGGGGCGTTCTTTCTAAAGGAATCCTCATGGATGGATTTTGCGGAGGACAATCGTTTGGGTGTCATCGCGCTCGCTTTTAAATCGAGGTCGGAGCAAATGTATGGTGAAGCGCGTGAAGGGTATTACTGGCCGGAGCAAGGTTCAGGCAAAGCCCTGCTGGATGCGGTTCGTACGACTTACGGTCGCGATCTGCCCATTCTGATTTATGGCTTTTCAGGTGGCGCGCAGTTTACCAGCCGCTTTGTCGAGTGGGTGCCAGAGCGTGTCATCGCGTGGGCCGCATATTCAGCTCAATTCTGGGATTCGCCGCAAATCAGTGAGGCGAATCCCCCGGGGATCGTGGCATGTGGCGAGCATGATGGCGGACGCTGGTACCCCAGCTTTTCTTATTTTTATCAAGGTCGGCAGCAACATAAGCCTTGGGTCTGGGTGAGCCTTCCAAGGACCGGACA
>NZ_JARXHW010000207.1:0-599 GCF_031127805.1 Thalassobacterium maritimum
GTCGTCCTGTTGATTTTTAGAGTTTTACGGGCGGGTTAAATGGGTTGTCTGTGTCGTCTGGATCAGGACTCGAATGTGTAGGATGCCCAGACCGCCCAACTGCACTCATGCTTCCCGCTTCGCCCCTAGGCTTCGCAGGACACGGCTGCTTATCCAGTCCCGACCTTGTCGGGAGAGACCGCTTATTACCGCTTATTTTACGCTTATGATGAGGATTCATTTTTCGTTTTTAGCGTCGGGTTAGATAAGCGGTGATTAGCGGTGATAAGCGGTTAAAAAATACGTCTGTTTGGATTTCCTTTTTTTCAATTTTCTTCCCTGATCGTGGAGGACTGGCACCCAGCCCTAGGGTTTTGGATTAGTGAGGGTTGTCGAATATCTGGCGCGTAAAATGGGTTGACCAGCTCCGTCTTGATCTACGCTCCATATGGTCGACTGATGGTGGCTTGGACTTATGATCTAAACAATGTTTATTTGAAGAAGTAGTAGAACATTCCACCAAAAACTGCCAGTGACACAAAGAGTGAAGCGGGAGTCCCAAACTCAAACGCATGTGCGATACCTGCAAACCCTGTGACTATTAATCCAAACGCGACGAC
>NZ_JARXHW010000208.1:0-598 GCF_031127805.1 Thalassobacterium maritimum
AACAGACTGCGTAACATCGTGATCAGTCTGGCTGCGGACCCGCACGGCAGGTGATGTGAGAGCTGGGGGACTTAGTGCCCCTGGCTACTCGATTTCGGTGCTTAGTTTTCATCTCTCTCGATATAGTCCATATTTTTCCACATCTTGATTGAGCTCTTTACATAAGTCTAACCATTTAATTTTTGCTTCATCTACTGTGAAAATATACCCAAAGGATTCGAGTGCATTGTAGATGTCGCGCCCCTTTCTCTGTCTGAACATCGTAATCGAGAAGTGCTGATATTCATCGTCATTTTTCCCGATTACTGTCAGCCTCGGAAACAACTTCCTGTAAAATCTTAATTCAATTATTTCTTTTTCGGTATGATTAGTGAACCAAGCGCAGCATCTAGATGGAGGGAATCTTCACCTATAGATATTTTTCCGCAACTTGATTTACGGCACGAAGTAGAGGTCCGATTTTCTACAGTGACTGTGAAGTTGTAATTCATATCCTTACCGAACGTGGAGGCCAGGCACCCAGCCTGAGGGTTTCGGATTAGTGAGGGTTATCGGATTTCTAGCGCGTAAAATGGGTTGACCTGTGCCGTCTGGATCT
>NZ_JARXHW010000209.1:0-596 GCF_031127805.1 Thalassobacterium maritimum
GGGGCCAACGCATGAACGAAAATGAACAGGACCTATCCAGTCGCACCTATCAACTCCTTTCGCGCTCCGCGCTTCAGTCGCGATAGTGCTTCACGTTCTCTAAAAAAATGATGCTGCACACAATCATCTATCAGTGTTGCTCCTTTAATATCTCCATTTTCCTGAGTTATCGTTAATGAGTGAAAATCTATCCAAGATCCATCCTCAAAAAGAAGTGCGTATCCAGCATCATTTTTATACTGCTTAACATCTTTAATGGTTTTACCTTTTATCGAGTTCTCTAAATCGAATTTATTAAAAAAATTATACATGAAAAATTACTATATTGGTGTTAAAAAAGAGGATCATTTATATTACCCTTGGGGAGAATGTGTTTTTCCAAAATGCAAAAGGCCAAGGTGGGTAGATGAAAGAGGGTTTTCAACTGAAGAAAAAGCTAGGGAATGGATAGAAATGGCGATGTCAGAACACGATAAATTACACCAAAAAACCAATTCCGAGAAATCGGGTAGACGGGAGCATTAACTCTCCCGTCCCCCACATCACCAGCCATACGGGTCCGTAGCCAGACTGATCACGGTATTACGCAGTCTGTT
>NZ_JARXHW010000020.1:0-77583 GCF_031127805.1 Thalassobacterium maritimum
ACTCTGTGGGCGGACCGTTTTAAGTCGGTCTTGGTCGAGGGGCATGGCAATCCGCTGCAAACGATGGCGGCTTATATTGATCTGAATCCGGTGCGCGCGGGCTTGGTGGAGGACCCTAAGGATTATCGCTTTTGTGGCTACGCGGAAGCGGTGGCAGGTGTGGCAGAGGCGGAGCGGGGCATGGTCCATATTTGGAGCGACCACGGTGCTCGGGATCCGCAGTCGGCCTTGCAGGCGCATCGTTTGCTGATATTCGGTAAGCATGCCGCACAGGCTGGTTTGTCGGATATGACGCGTGAGCGCGCTTTAAAGGTGCTGGATGCGCAGGAGGGTGAGTTATCGAAGGCGGTGATGCTGCGCTGCCGGGTGCGCTATTTTACTGATGGTGCGATTTTGGGCTCAGCTGAGTTTGTTCGTGGTTTTACGGGAGCGTGGCAAGTGGAGCGCGGGCGAAAGCACCCACCGAAGGTGAATGCGATGCGCGGCTCGGCCTGGGGCGATTTGGCGGTGATACAGGGGCTGCGGCGTAAGGTGTTTGGCTGACGGGCTTGATTGCTTGTAGGCTTGGGACTTCGGATGCGCTTGCTCGCTGTTATTACATCTTTCTTGTGTATCCGGTTCATTGCTATGAACGTGCTGCTTTTTAATCGCGAGTTAATCTCTGACTGGCGCAGTAAATTTGAGACAGGTGAATATTTTCAGCAAACAAACATTAATGTCGGAGGCGCGGGCGACGCAGACTCTCGGCGCTTCAAATCCTGAATTAGCGGCTGCTGAAGAGGGGCCTTCTCCTCATTCGAGCTATTCGACTTATTGGGGCTTGTTGGCTGCGGTGCTGTCCGCGCTGATGTGGGTGATCTCGATTCCTCCCTTCGAGTTTGCAGAGGCGGCTTACATTGCCTTTGTGCCGCTGTTGCTGTGGTTATATACGAAGCCGTCTCGACGTATTTTCTGGCTGGTGGCGATTGTTACGGGCTGGGTGAGCTGGTTTTCGATTTTGGTCTGGTTGCGCCATGTGACTTGGTTTGGCACGATTGCTTTGAGTGGGGTGCTGGCGGTGCTTTTTGCTCTATGGCTTGCGATGGCTCGTGCTTTGTTGCCGCGTTTGTTGGGGGCGAATATTGTCAGGCGGGTGTTGGGCTTTGCGGGGCTTGCGGGCGCTTGGGTTGTGCTGGAGTGGGCGCGTACTTGGTTGCTTTGGGGGTTTCCTTGGGCTCCGCTGTCTTTGAGTCAATGGGAGCGTCCTGTGGTGTTGCAAATTGCGGCCTGGTCGGGGGCGTATGGGGTTTCTTTTCTGTTGGTATTTTTTAACCTATGTGTCACGCAAACTTTGCGGCACCGGTTGGTGCGTCGTGAGCGTAAGATGTGGACGGGCTGGTTCAGTCCGGATCTGTATCTGGGCATGAGTGGACTGGGCTTGTGCATTTTTGTGTTTTTTTCGGCACTACCTCAGCCGGATTCGGCTAAGCCGATACTGACGGCAGCGGTGGTACAGCCTTATATTCTGCCGGAGTTGAAGTGGGACACGGATCGTGAGCTTGAGAATCTTGACATCTTGGAGCGGCAGACGCGTTTCGTTGCGAGTCTGGAGAGTGACGTAGTGCTTTGGCCGGAGGCGGCGACGCCTTGGCCAGTGATGGGGAACCTTGAAATGCAGGTGCGTGTGGAGCGCCTGGTCAATGAGCTGGGGAAGCCGATTTTGATGGGGAATCTTTCGCAGGACCGTGCATTGGATGAATGGCGTAATGGGGCCTTTTTGGTGGAGCCGGCCACTGGTTTGTCCTCGCAGTTTTATACTAAGCGGGAGTTGGTTCCATTTGGTGAATATGTGCCTGCGCCCTTTGGGTTTATTGAGAAGGTGGTGCCGGTTGGGGGATCTTTTGTCGCGGGCGATTCGGCTGGCTTGATTGATTTGACTGTGAATGGCAGCAATTATGAGGTCGGCTCTTTGGTCTGTTATGAGGATGCTTTTCCTCATTTGGCGCGAGCGAGTGCACGGGCTGGAGCGGATCTCTTTTTTGTGGCGACGAACAACGCGTGGTATGGTGAAGAGGGCGGCGCGGTGCAGCATGCGGCGCATTCCGTGCTGCGTGCGGTTGAAAATCGTCGTCCTGTAATGCGCGCTGGAAACGGTGGCTGGAGTGGCTGGATCGATAGTTACGGTACGGTGCGGGAAGTGTTGGTCGATGAAGCGGGCAGTATTTTCTTCCGTGGCGGGGGCGGGTATAGCGTCTTTCAATTTGATGAGTGGAGTCGTCAACAAAGTTACTACACCCGGCATGGGGATTGGTTTGTTTTTGTGTCGGGCGGATTGGCTGTGATGGCTGTGATGGCTTTGATCTTTGTTTTTATGTCGCCGCTTCGATCGCAAAATTAGTGGGTTTGTGTATTCTGAGCTGTGATGGCTCTAGAATCTACCAGTCCTCCTACGATAGCTCCTGCACTTTCCATTTTAGTCTCTGGCGCGAGTGGATTGGTGGGGCAGGCTTTATGTGAAAAACTGCAAAGTCGTGGACATCGCGTGCGCAGGCTCTCGCGCAGTGAGCGCGGCGATGTGCAATGGGATGTGGCTGCGGGGCAGTTGGATACTGCGGCGCTTGTGGGGGTGGATGTGGTTGTGCATCTTGCGGGTGAAAGTGTCGTGCAGCGCTGGAGTTCTGCTGCGAAAGAACGGATACTGCGAAGTCGGGTTGCCAGCGCTCATTTGCTAGTGGACGCGATTCTAGAGCAGGCGCAGCGGCCCGCGTTCATTTCCGCATCGGGCATTAGTTACTACGGAGCCGATTTGGACGACTGGGTGGATGAGTCGAGTCCGATGGGGGATGGCTTTTTAGCGGAGGTGGTGCGCGAATGGGAGGCTGCTGCGAGTGCGCTCACGGATGCGGGCGTGCGGACTGCATTTTTGCGTACGGGCATTGTGCTCAGCAGGCAGGGGGGGGCTTTAGCCAAAATGCTGCCTGCATTTAAGTGCGGGGTCGGTGGTCGCATTGGCGATGGACAGCAAAGGATGAGCTGGATCAGTTTGCCTGATCTGGTGGATGCTTATGTTTTTGCGGTGGAAAGTAGATCGGTCCGCGGTGTGATCAATGCGGTGGCGCCAGAGCCGGTCACCAATTCGGAATTTACTGAAAAGCTTGGTAAGGTTTTGGGGCGTCCAACGATTTTACCGGTTCCTGCTGTTGTCGTAAAAATGCTTTTCGGTCAAATGGGCGAGGAGACTGTGCTTAGTAATTTGAGAGTGCGGCCTCAACGGCTGACCGAACTCGGCTTTGAGTGGCAACAGCCCAAGCTAGAACACGCACTCCGCGCTGCGTTCGATGCAGCACAGTCCTAAATTATATTTCTCCTTTTCCATGCAAACTACCGACGTTCTCATTATCGGAGCCGGCATTTCCGGTCTTCTCTGCGGCAGCGAATTACAGCGTGCGGGCAAAACTGTGCGTGTGCTGGACAAGGGCCGCGGTTTGGGTGGGCGTATGGCCACGCGACGCATGGCCGGAGGGCGGCTCGATCATGGCGCACAGTTTTTTACTGTGCGTGATGGGCGCCTGAAAGCTTACGCGGATGAATGGCTTGCTGCGGGGGTGATCAAGGAGTGGTATCGCCACACGCCCGGCGATAGGGATCCAGCGGGCCACGCGCGCTATTGTGGTATCAATGGCATGACCGATGCCCCTAAGTATTTGGCACAAAGTTTAGATGTGCGCACTTCCGAGCCCGTGGTGGAGTTGGTGCGTGGGCTGGACGGCTGGATTGTACTGAGCCAGCACGGAAATCGCTACGGGGCGAAACATCTAGTGATCACCGTGCCTTTGCCACAGGCGCTGGGATTGTTGCATACCAGTGGGCTGGATTATGCGGGGGATCAGACAGAAGCTTTGCGAGCCGTTCGATATGAACGTGGCTTGGCCACCTTGGCGATTCTAGATGGCCCTAGTGGCCTCGCTGCACCAGGTGCATTGAAGCTTTCGGAGGCGCCTCTGACATGGATTGCTGACAATCAGAAAAAGGGCATATCACCTGATGTATCCGCGATCACAATACATGCGGATGCGGATTTTGCGGAAGCGCACTGGGATTCGCCCGATGGGGTGCGTGGTGCGCAAATGCTGGAAGCGGCGGCGCCTTATCTAGGGGCGAAAGTGTTGGAGTTTAGCTGTCATCGTTGGGGCTTCACTTTGCCGATCAATCCATGGTCCGAGCCTTATTTTCAAAATGCTGGTCTGCAATTGACACTCGCGGGCGACGCTTTTGGAGGTGCCCGCGTCGAGGGGGCCGCCTTGTCGGGGATTGAGGCTGCGGCGGCGGTTTTGGATGTGACTGTGTGAGGGATCAGGCGTTTGTTCGCTTGCGTCCAAGTGAATCCTTGCGAATGTAGCAGGCTTCATTTTTTAGCTTATGAAAAAGACACTTTTAATTGTTAGTTATTTCGTTCTCCTAGTGCTCGGTGTGCTCGTGTTGTTGCCTGCTTTTGCGGATCAGGCGCAGCTTTTAGCCTATGCTGTGATTGCTGTGGCCGCGGTCGGCTGTGTGCTGGCTTT
The DNA here is from genome assembly GCF_031127805.1 of Thalassobacterium maritimum. Taxonomy (NCBI): domain Bacteria; kingdom Pseudomonadati; phylum Verrucomicrobiota; class Opitutia; order Puniceicoccales; family Coraliomargaritaceae; genus Thalassobacterium; species Thalassobacterium maritimum. The sequence goes on from NZ_JARXHW010000020.1 coordinate 4,542, forward strand.
GACGCTTAATACCGCGGCGGCTGTCAGTGAGCCTACTGCGACGCCCGCGTCCGAACCAGTTGCCCCCGTCGCACCGGAAACGAAGCAACCGGACCTGCAAAAGATCCCGCAGCAGAACTCTGAGGTGCAAGTGGCACAGTTACTTACCTTGTTGCAAGAAAAAGGGCGTTTTTTGGATTTCGTGATGGATGACATTAAGAGTTATCCAGACGCGCAGATCGCCGCTGCGGCGCGTTTTGTGCATCAGGGGTGTCAACAAGTGATGCAGCATAACTTCACGATCGAGCCTGTGGCGTCGGTGGCTGAGAACCAGCCGATCACATTAGAAGCGGCCTTTGACCGTAATGAGTATCGTCTCAGTGGTAAAGTGGATGGCGAGCCGCCTTATTCTGGTGTATTGAAGCATAAAGGCTGGAAGACTCGCGCGGTCTCACTACCGAAAGTATTGGGTGCACGTGCGGAGGCGCAAGGCACGCACCTGTTGGTGGCTGCTGAAGTCGAAGTCCGCTAAGCAGGCCTGACTCTTTGAAGATGTCGCTGGGAGAAGGCTCAGCGACTGGCGAAATTTAAATAAAAATTTATTATGTCTAAGCAATACAGTCTGGGAATTGATCTAGGCACGAGTAACTCGGCCATGACGGTGGCGCGACTGGACGATCAAAGTCTGGAAGATCTCTCTATTCTCCAGGTCGTGGCTCCGAATACACTGGAAGCACGGCCTGGTTTGGCGTCGAATATCTACATTGCGGCAGCGGATGAATTTCCTGCGGGCGCCTTTAATTTGCCTGGGCAGGAATCCTCTAACAACCGGGTCGTCGGAGCCTTTGCGCGTCAGCATGGGGCGCAAGTGCCCGATCGTTTGGTGAGTTCTGCGAAGTCATGGTTATGCAGTACGCAGGTGGACCACCGCGCGCCGATTTTGCCTTGGCAGTCGAGCAGTGTGGAGGCGAAGCTCTCGCCGATTGAGGCCTCGCGGCTTTATTTAGAATCTTTGGTCTACGGTTTTCGAGCGGCGGCAGAGGAGTCGCAGAGCGATTGGTCGCTGGAGTCCACCAATGTGGTGCTCACGGTGCCTGCTTCATTCGATGAAGTGGCGCGTTCGCTCACTCATGAAGCGGCCGAGGCTGCGAGCCTCGGGGCGGTTACTTTGATGGAAGAGCCGCAGGCCGCGTTTTATGCTTGGCTATCTCAAGCAGGTTCGGAGTGGCGCCAGCAAGTTCGCACCGGAGATATTATTTTGGTCTGTGATGTGGGGGGCGGCACTTCAGACTTTAGTTTGATCTGTGTTTCAGAGGTCGAGGGCAATCTCGAGCTGGAGCGCATCAGTGTCGGGGAGCACTTGCTACTCGGGGGCGACAATCTGGATCTAGCTCTGGCGCATGTGCTGCGCTATCAAATGGAAGGCGAAGGCAGCAACATCGATGATTGGCAATTTTTAGCACTGGTGCACGCCAGTCGTCAGGCAAAGGAAACGCTTTTTGAGAACCTCGATTTGACTGAGGTTGCACTATCGGTGCCCTCGCGTGGTTCCTCTTTATTTGCGGGCAGTGTGGGGACTCGTTTGAGCCGCGACACCCTGAACCAGGTCGCGCTGGACGGCTTTCTGCCTATGATTGAGCCTACGGAGATGCCAGCTGCGCGTGCTTCGGTGGGCTTGCAGGAATTTGGCTTAGCCTATGAGAGCGATCCAGTGTTGAGCAAGCATCTCGCACGTTTCCTCACACGTAGTTTACAGAACGTAAAGGCCAACCCGAGTCTGACTGGGAAGGTGAGCCCTCAAGCACTTGGAGGCAGTTTTCTGAAGCCGACCGCAGTGTTGTTTAATGGTGGATTTTTCAATGCTTCACCGGCTCGTGAGCGAGTTTTGGCTTTGCTGAATCAATGGACTGGAGCCGAAGCTCCCGTGCGTGAACTCGCGGGCGCGCGTTACGACAAAGCGGTGGCGCATGGGGCGGCGTATTACGGTCTGAATCAACTCAGCGGCAGTGGCGTACGCGTGAAAGCGGGCGCTTCCCGAAGCTATTACATCGGCTTAGAAACCGCTGGCTTAGCGATTCCAGGCTTTAAGCCGCCTTTGAAAGCATTGTGTGTGGTACCACAGGGCATGGAAGAGGGCAGCGAAGAGATCTTGGATTCCAAAGAGTTTGGCCTGGTGACCGGAGAGTCTGTCACCTTCCGCTTCTTTAGTTCTGCGATCCGCTCGGGGGATGTGGTGGGCACTATTTTACCAGACGCCGAGAAAGAACTGGAAGAAACATTGGAGCTTAAGACAGAGCTCACTCCCTTGGAAGGGCAAGCCGCGGGCGAAGTGGTGCCGGTAAAGTTGCACGCGCGCGTGACTGAGATGGGTACGCTGGATTTGTGGATGCAGCACACCCGCTCCGACCATCGTTGGAAGTTAGAGTTTGCAGTGCGCACCGATTAATTAGGACACACACTCTTATGGCAGCTCGTTATTTCATCGGCATCGACCTCGGTACTAGCAATTGTGCTCTGTCTTATATCGACTCCAAAGATCCTAGCGCGGGCACCCAAGTCTTTAGTATTCCGCAATATGCCTCCTTAGACAGCGTGTGTGAGGCGAATTCACTGCCATCGTTTGCCTACTATTTAAGTGAGAGCGAGCAGTCCGCCTTAGGTGGTGATGCGGTGGGAGAGTGGAATTCCGGGCGCGTGGTGGGGCTCTTGGCGCGTGAGTTGTCGGGGGCGGATGCCGCGCGTAGTATTAGTTCGGCCAAGTCGTGGTTGTGCCACGGGGGCATTGATCGCGAGCTCAAGTTGCTGCCTTGGAAGAGCGAGCAGATTGAGGACGCAGATAAATGCTCGCCGGTGGAGGCTTCGGCTGCCTATCTCGACTATTTACGTTTTGCCTGGGATCAAACGATCGGCAGTGAGGATAAGCAGTCGCTCTTTGAGCGTCAGGAGATCGTGATCACAGTGCCCGCCTCCTTTGATACAGTGGCACAGCGCCTGACCCTCGATGCGGCTGAGCAAGCACATTACCCCAAGCATACACGCTTACTCGAAGAACCACAGGCGGCCTTCTATGCTTGGCTGGAAACGCATGGCGATGCCAGCGACTGGAGCCAAGTCTTTGGCGATCTGGGCGAGCGTCCGCAGGTCGTCTGTGTCTGTGATATTGGAGGAGGCACTTCAGACTTTAGTCTGTTTGAATTATCGCGTGTTGAGGGCGAGTCACTCCCGCAAGTGCGGCGTATTGCGGTCAGTAATCATATTTTGCTGGGTGGGGACAATATCGACTTAGCGCTCGCGCATATGGCCGAGGCCAAGCTGAGTGGCAGCAGCGCGCTTTCGGGCAGCGGCTGGAGCCAGCTAGTGGCTCAGTGCCGAGGTTTAAAAGAGCGCGTTCTCTCAACCGAAGGGCCCGATTCGGAGCCCTTCACGATCGCACTGGCTGGCAGTGGAGGCAGTCTATTTGACTCCGTGCAGACCGTGACTTTAACCCGCAGCGAAATGACGCAGACGGTTCTGGAAGGTTTCTTCCCTGCTTGCGCCGCCGATGCCCAGCCTGCCAACACCGTGGCAGGCTTGCGGGAAATCGGGCTGCCGTATGCACAGGACTCGGCGATCACCCATCATTTGGCCGATTTCATTCGCGGACGCAAAGTCGACGCCCTTTTGTTCAATGGCGGCACACTGGCTGCGGGGAAGCTGCGTGAGCGCTTAGCCGATCAGATGGCCGATTGGCAAGCAGGGCAACGGCCTGCGATTTTGGCCAATGCCTCGTTGGAGTTGGCAGTTGCCCGCGGGGCGGCATGGTATCGCGCGAGTTTGTCGCGGGAGCATGTGACCACGATTGAAGGTGGCTCGGGGCATAGCTTCTATATTGAAGTCAGTTATAGTCCCAAGCGGGGCAAAAAAAAGCGCCGATCCTCAAGCGAGACGCGACTCGTCTGTGTGCTGGCGCAGGGCAGCCCGATGGAAAAGCCGACGCGCGTCACTGGCTTGAATCTCGCACTTAAAGTCAATATGCCTGTGCAGTTTCAGGCGTATACCTCCACCTGTCGCGAAGGCGACCAAGGCGGCGACTTGGTCGTCAAAAACGAGCACGATTTCCACAAACTCCCCGTGATGCAGACCATGGCACAATTGCCAGTCGGGGCGGAGCTCCCCGAGGGAGGCGACGTGGCGATCGAATTAGAGGCGCGGCTTAACAGTCTCGGTCTCTTGCGCGTCAACTGTGTCAGCGTGCGACGGATCTTGGAAGAGAACCGTGTCTGGCGGCTCGAGTTCAATTTGCGGCAAGCGGGCGGTCCAGGTGCGGCGGATGAAACGGCCGCGCCAGCTCTGGATACAGGCGTGAGTTCCGAGGACTTGGAAGCTTCCAAAGCTTGGATCGCCGATACCTTTGGTCCCGATCCGACGGAGCCGGCGTCCAAGTTACTCAAGGCCCTCGAGCGTATCAGTCATTTAAATCGGCGTGAGTGGAACGTGCCCTTCATTCGGGAGCTGTGGCAAACCCATGCCAGCTACTTGACCCGGCGTGATCTGTCGCCCGAGCACGAGCTCGCATGGCTCAACGCCGCCGGATTTTTCCTGCGTCCGGGCTACGGGCACGCGCTTGATCCCTATTTTATTCGCAGCTTATGGGCTGTGTATGAGCTTGATTTAGCGCACGCCAATAACAAGGCCAACCGCGAGCAATACTTCCTGTTGTGGCGCCGGGTGGCGGGCGGTCTTGATGCGGCGCAACAAGGCGCGCTCTATGAGGCATGGATTGATAAAACGCTGCAAGACAGTAAGCAATCTTACGAGCCCGCGCGCATGTTAGGCGCCTTCGAACACATCACGGCGGAGCAGCGCACGCAGCTCGCGCATCATTTCACGGCCAGTATTGTACGCCGCGAGACGAGTTTCTGCGACCATGCGATCTGGGCGTTGGGGCGGGTGTTGAATCGTGTGCCGCTCTATGGCGGTGAGCAGGCGATCTTGCCGGCTAATGAGGTGCAAGCGGCTTTCGACCAGTTGGAAGCCTTAGACTGGAGCCGCGACAACTTGCGCAATCTGCGGCAGGTCTTCGTGCAGGCGGCCCGCATCGTGAACAATCGTGATCACGACGTACCGGAGGATTTGCGCGGGCGCATCCTTGCCAAGGTCCGCAGCTCTGGCGCCAGTGAGCAGCAAGTCGAGCCCTTGCGACAGTTCACGCCGATCGACGCCAAGGACATTCAGCAACTCTTTGGTGAATCCCTACCCGTGGGCTTGCGGGTGAGCTGTTGAAGATCGAGCTGCGTGGGGGTGAAAAAATCTCCTTTCCATCGCAGGGATAATCAGCGACTCTGTTTCGTTTATGATTACCACAACTGAAGCTCTTGCCGATGTCGTGCGCCGTGCGCGTGAAGCCGGTGCAGTTGGCGTCGATACCGAATTTATTTGGGACCGCACCTATTACCCGACCTTAGGATTGATCCAGATTGGTTTTCCTGATGGTCATTGTGAGCTCATTGATGCCCCCGCGATTGAGGATTGGTCGCCCTTGGCAGAGCTGATGTCGGATCCCGACACGGTAAAGATTCTACACGACGCGCAACAAGATCTCAACATTCTGCACCGCACCTGCGGTGGTTTGCCGAAGAACGTATTTGATACCCAACGCAGCTCAGGCTTTGTCGGCCTATCGTCGACTATTTCCTTGAGTGAGCTCTTAAAAACTCTGCTTAAGGTGCGTTTGGCTAAGACAGAGACACGCTCGGATTGGGTGGCTCGCCCGTTAACGGATGCGCAGATTAAATATGCGGAAGACGATGTGCGCTATTCGGTGGATCTGATGCTTAATATCATGGGGAAGGCGGAGACGCTGGGGCGCAAGGAATGGATCTTGGATGAGATGAAGATCTACGAAGACGAGTCTAATTACAGCGAGCGCGACCCCGATTATGAAATGCCGCGCGTGCGTGGTAGCGGTTCGCTCACGCAGCAGCAGCGCAATGTGCTGCGCGCACTGGGCGCTTGGCGCGAGCTGAAAGCCCGTCGTCGCAATCTACCGCGTGGCTTCGTGCTCTCGGATGATGCACTGGTTTCGCTGGTCAAGCGTCCGCCCAATAGTGCCGAAGAGATCCGCCAGATGAAAGGCTTGAGCGAGCGCTCCGCAGAGCGGAACCGTCAATATATCTGGGAAGCGATCGAGCGCGGACGCAGTGGTGAGCTGCCAGATCTGCCTAATAACAAGCATATCGGCCCGTCTCCTGACGATGGCTATGAGGCGCGCGTGGATCTCTCCTTGGCATCGATCAAAGGCATGTGCTTAGCCGATCAAATAGATCCCGCTTTGATCGGCAATCGCGCTGAAGTGACCGCCTTTGTTTTGGAAATTGATAATTTGGATGCGAGTCGCCACCGCATGCTTCGCGGCTGGCGTGGTGAGTTCTGTGGCAAAGCCTTGCAACGCTTATTACAGGGCGAGGGCAGCATATCGATTGATTCTAAGACTAAGTTGCCACAGCTGAGTTAGGCTGAGCGCTTATAGTTCGAAGCCTTCCTTGGCGATGCAGATGACGAATTCGCCTTTTTGACTGCCTTTAGCTACGCGGTCGCGTACTTCGGCCGCGGGGCCGGTGTGCACGGTTTCGTGCAGCTTGGTCAGTTCGCGCCCGACGCTGATGCAGCGTTGCTCCCCGAGGGTGTCGACCAGTTCATTGAGAAATTTCGCGATTCGGTGGCAGGACTCATATACGATGATGGTGTATTCGAAGTCACGTTTGCTGTCGAAAAAGCGTTTGCGGGCGGCACTTTTCGGGGGGAGGAAGCCGACGTAGAGGAAGCCATCGCTGGGCAGCCCCGAGAGTGCTAGTGCGGTGGTGGCAGCAGTGAGGCCCGGTGCGGCGGTGACTGCTAAACCACGTTTGCGGCACTCACGCACGAGTCGAAAGCCAGGGTCGCTGATCGCGGGCATGCCCGCGTCGGAGATGAGCGCGATCTGTTCGCCAGCTTCAATCCGGTCGGCGAGTTCGCCCGCCATGTGCTTCTCGTTTTCTTCGCGATAGGAAATCAGTGGGCCGTTTTTTTGGATCTCCAGCTTACTGAGTAGTTTGCCCGTGACACGGGTATCTTCACAGGCAATGGCATCGACACTTTTGAGGGTTTCGATTGCGCGCATAGTCATGTCGCTCAGGTTGCCGATGGGAGCGGCGACGAGTGTGAGAAGACCGTTGGGAGAGGAGCTGGTTTTTGAATGTGTCAAAATATGTGATCGGCTGGAGGTGTTCTATATGCAGCGAATCATATGCTATGGCTGTATCAATACTTTGTGTTATGATATTTACCAGTAATTAACGGAATCTGCCGAGTGTATGCTTTATTAATGCCGCTGGTTGCCCTTATTATCGTATGCAATAGTAACTTACTGAGCAAAATAATTTGTCTTGGTCGGTGCGCTGTTAGTATGCAAGAAGACTTTGACCAGGTATATAAAGATTTACAGCATGAGTGTTTGATCGAGGGCGCTCAGATCGTATCGATGGGTGCTTGGGTCTATAACATCGATGAAGAGGTGGTCTATTGGTCTGAAGGGGTGTATGATGTGCATGGCTTGGAGCGTGGACAGCAGCCGCCCGCTTTTGAGGAATGTTTGTCCTATTATGTGGAGGCGGATCGGGAGAAAATGCGTCAAGCGCTCATTCGTTTACAAGAGGAGGGCGGCAGTTATGATTTTGAGTGTGAGTTGGTTACGAAGATTGGCGTGCATAAATTTGTGCGAGTTATTGGTAAGAGCGGTCGCTCATTAGCCAACTGCAAGAACTGTTTGTATGGCGTGATTCAAGATATCTCGGAGGCGCGACAAATTCGGAATGCATTGATTGAGGCCAGGGACGAGGCCAATGCGGCGAATGCTGCCAAGTCTAACTTCTTAGCCACCGTCAGCCATGAGCTGCGCACACCATTGAACCCGATTTTGGGCTTTTCGGATCTGCTGCTAGAGGAAGTTGAAGATGAGGAGCAGTTAGAGATGGTGCGCGCGATCAACGATGCGGGCCAGAGTTTGATCGAGACGATCAATCGTATCATCGAGTATGCGGAGTTAAACCCTGAGAAAAAGAAGTTGAAGCAGGATCGCTTTACTTTGGAGGAGCTGCTGGATGAGGTGGTGCTGGAACTGAGAGGCAAGCGGCCCGCTTTTAAGGTCGAACTTGAGCAAGAGCCGTCTGTTGAATTGCCTGCTGATGCGGCGGTGATTGGGGATTTTAATAAGGTAAAGAGCGTAGTCTTACATTTATTGGAGAATGCAGCAAAATTTTCAGGTGTGAATTTAGTGAAGCTGCATAGTGTGGTGAGCTCCTTGGATGCGGAGCATATCATCTGGCATGTCGATGTTGAAGACGAGGGCGTGGGAATTGATGCCCAGTTGTTGCAACACGTGTTTGATCCTTTTCGGCTTGGAAATGCCACTTTTACTCGTGCGCAGGGTGGCGCAGGCATGGGCTTGGCCCTGTGTCGAGGCTATGTCGAATTGATGGACGGGCAGATCTCGGTTAAGAGCTGCGTAGGTGAGGGCGCAAAATTTAGCTTTTATATATGTCTTTTGCGGGCTGAGCCGTTGGTCGCAAATGCACCCGTTGAAAATCAGGAACTTGCGGCAGATCCTCGGGCATCCGAGACACAGCAGGAGCTGGATTCTCGCGTGGAGGGTGAGTCTCAACTTACAGACTCGCCAGGCAGTTTACGTCGCCAGCCTGTCTCGATATTAATGGTAGAAGATAATGCAGCAAACCTGCATTATCAAACACGTATTTTGGAGGGCATGGGCTACGATTTAACGACGGCACGAGACGGGCAAGAAGCACTCGATCAATACCAGCCCGGTCAGTACGATGTCATTCTGCTGGATTTGCATATGCCGGGCATCGATGGGATCGATGTCTTAAAGTCGATTCGTTATAATGAGGCCAGTTGCGGACTGGAGCGAGTGCCTGTGATTGTATTGACGGCGGATTTGCTCAAGTCGACGCAGGCGGTGTGTCGAGAGCATGGTGCGGACGCCTTTGTCTCTAAGCCGGTCAATGCAGATGACCTGCGTGCGAAAATTACCGATGTGCTCGCGATGCGCTTATCTGAAGTTGAATTTTAGAAATTGCTGGGCACTGTGCGTGGCATGGACATCGAAACATTTCCCAATCCAAACCCAGAGCGCAACTACACCATCCAGCACATTCAGGAGGAGTTTACCTCGACTTGCCCGATGACCGGGCATCCCGACTACGCCACGGTGGTGTTTAGCTACGCGCCCGACGAGGTCTGCATCGAACTCAAGGCGATGAAGCTCTACCTGCACAGTTTCCGCAATAAGGGCATCTTTTTCGAAGCGGCCACCAACCAGATATTCGAAGATTTGTTTGATGTCTGCAAACCACGTTGGGCACGCTTAGAAACGATTTGGCGCGGACGCGGCGGCATTCGCTCTAATGTGATCGTTGAAGATGCGCAAGAGGGCTACGACGGCCCGACGACCTTCCCGTTCTCGGCGTAGTTCTTTTAAGCAATTTCGAAGATCGCTTGAATTTCGACAGTGCTGTCTTTGGGCAAGCCGGTGACTGCGACGGCGGCGCGGGTATGGCTGCCGCGTTCGGCGAGAATTTCGACCAGTAGGTCGGATGCGCCGTTGATCACTGCGGGGCTATCGGCGAAGCCAGGCACTGCGTTGACGAAACCATTCAGCTGCACGATGCGGCTGATTTGATCGAGCTCGCCGAGATGAGCCTTGGCGACGGCCAGTAAATTGAGCGCGCACACGCGAGCGGCTGCTTGGCCGTAGGCGATGTCGCGGCTCTCTCCAATCTTGCCGCTGTGTGTCATCTCGCCATTGACTAGGCAGATTGCGCCGGAAAGGTAGAGCAGATTGCCGACTTGCATGGCGGGCACGTAGCTGCCCGCGGGGGCGGGGGCGGTAGGAAGTTCGATGCCGAGTTCGGCGAGGCGGTCATTTGTTTGGCTCATGATTTGGGTGCTTGGGTTAAAATTCGATCTTCCATGTTGGAAGCTTCAATCTTCGAGGTTCTGGTAGGGCTTTTCGCCTTCAGTGGCTGCAATGGCGACTGCGCCGACGGTGTCGGAAAACACATTTACGCCCGTGCGGCACATGTCGAGTATGCGGTCAGTCAGCCAGACCACGCCGATGGCTTCGACAGGCAGGCCCACTGCGGGCAAAATGACAGCGATCGCCACGAGGCTCGCGGCGGGGATGCCCGCGACACCGATACTGGTGGTGAGCGCCAAAAACACAACTAAGAGTTGGTCGCCCAGTCCTAGAGCGACTTGGCCAGTGGAAGCGTAGAGCTGGGCGATGAAGAGCACGACGACGCACTCATACAGTGCGGTGCCATCCATATTCACCGTTGCTCCGAGTGGTAGGGTGAAGGAGCAGGTCTTTTTCGACACGCCCGCGCGTTCTTCGACTGTATCAATCGTCAGCGGCAAGGTGGCCGAGGAGCTGGCGGTCGAAAATGCGGTCAGCAGCACGGGCGCCATCTCTTTATAGTGGGTGATCGGGTTTACCTTGGCCACGAATTTGAGTACCAAGCCCATGCTGATCAAAAAGTGCAGCGTAAGCGCCAGTAGCACGGTGATGAAAAACCAGGCAAGGGTGCCAAATAGATCGCCGAGGTCGGTCTCGAATATGACAGGCACCACCAGGCCAAATACCCCGATGGGTGCGAAACGTATAATGAAATCGGTCAATAGTAGCATGACCTCCTGGGCGCTCTCCCAGAATTTTTGCTGCGTCTCGCGCTGCGCAGGCTTTAGTTTACCGATGAAGGCACCAAAGAGAATGGAAAAGGTGATCACACCCAATAGTTGGCCGTTGCTGGTGGCTGCGTCGACGATGTTGGCCGGAAACATGCGCAGGAAGATGTCGAAGAGGTCGCTGGAACTGCGGCCTTCAACTTTGCTCATCAAGCCCTGGCTGACAGAGGTTTCAGCGCCCGAGCCAAGCATCGCGGTGGCTGTCTCTGGATTCACGTCACCTGGCTGGATAATATTGACCACGATCAGGCCAATGATCACGGCTGCGGCACCGCTAAAGGTGTAGTAGGCAAAAGTTTTAAAGCCCATGCGGCCGACACCCTTTTCTGCGCCGAGGTGCATGACACCGCTGATAATCGAGGCCACGATCAGTGGGACGATCACCATCTTCAATGCGTTCATAAAAAGCTTGCCGATGAACTGGCAGAAACTGATGGCGCCTGCGCTGAAGCCTTCGCTCGTGTGCGGAAGGATCCATGCTCCGAATAAAATCGTGAGGACCAGTGAGAGCAGGATTTGCCAGTGAAGTTTCCAGCGGATGGGATTGGTTGTCATAATCAATGAGCACTACAATTTGTGAGGCTTGTAGCATTTCATTGTGACAAAGGATTTGGCCAGCACGAATTTGGACGACTGGTAGCAAAATCGGCCCTCAGCCCGCGCGTTGAATGCTCGCTGGCAATGGTGCCAGTGTTTCGGACTGACTGCGATATTCGTCGAGCACGGCCCGTAGATCAGCCATCCGCATCGGCTTGGTTAGATAGGCATCCATGCCGGAGTCGAGGCATTTCTGGCGATCGCCCTGCATGGCGTGAGCAGTCATGGCTGATATGAATATGTTGGTTCGGTTGGCCCCGCATACTCCTTTGCGAATCAAACGAGTGGCGGTGTAGCCGTCCATGACCGGCATTTGACAGTCCATGAACACTATGTCGAACGTGCGTTCTTTAAGTCGCTCGATCGCAATGGCCCCATTTTCAGCGAAATATACATTGCAGTGGAGATTCTTTAAAAATCGCTGAGCGACCTTACGGTTGACTGCATTGTCTTCGACCACAAGCGCATGAATCCTTTCGGGTGTGGCGTGCGCTTGGGGGGCGGGGCAGCGACTGTCGCTGGCCTCGCCTGCCCACGGTTTCGGCTCTGGAGGATCTGTTGGAGTCGCTTCCACTGGCTTGCTTTTTTGAAATGGAATGCTGACGTAAAACTCCGACCCCGCGCCCAGGGTGCTCTCGCAATTGACTTGGCCGCCCATTAATTCCGCGAGCTTGCGTGAGATGGAGAGCCCTAGGCCAGTGCCTCCGAAATTACGCGAAGTCGAGCCATCGGCCTGGACGAATGGCTTGAACAGATTTGCCAGATTCTCAGGGTCGATGCCGATGCCTGTATCGCGAATGCGGATGCGAATGACGCTTTGATCAGTTTGTTCGCTGACAATTTCGCTGATGATCGATACCTGTCCAGCTTGGGTAAACTTGATTGCGTTGCTGATTAGGTTATTGACGATTTGACGCAGGCGCACGGTGTCCCCCAGCAGTTGATAGGGGAGTGCACTCTCGGTATAGCTGAGCTCGATGTTTTTCCTTTGAGCGCGTTCTTGGTAAAGCGTGATGCAAGAGCGAAGCAGCTGGTGCAAGTCAAAGGCCTCGTGTTCGATGCTGAGTTTGCCGGCTTCGATTTTAGAAAAGTCGAGTATATCGTTTATGATGCGTAGCAGTGCATTCACGCTTTGGTCCGCGGTAGAGACCAGTTCGTGTTGTTCGCTGTCGAGTTTCGTTTCGGCCAAGAGCGAGAGCATGCCCACGATACCATTCATCGGGGTGCGGATTTCGTGGCTCATATTGGCGAGGAACTCGCTTTTTAGGCGCGTGGCTTGTTCCGCGACGTTGCGTGCTTCGATTAGCTTGCTGTTGGCCTGTTCCAGTTCGTCGGTCAGGTGCTCGAGCTGGTCGTTCTTCCATTGTAGGCGCTGTTTGTGCTCGTCGGTTTTTTTCAGTTGTTTGTGTAGCAGTGAGTTTTGCACGCGAATCAGAGCATCTATGGAGATCAGGCCACGGAGTTGGCCCTGCTGATTTATAATGATGATGTCGTCATAGAAGTCTTCGTGATGGCGATTGAATACGCATTTCAAGACCTGGTGCACGTCGGTGTCGTCTTTGACGATGATCGGCTGTTCAACTAGAAATTCCGCGACGTTGCGCTGTGCATAGACGGCGTGTCCATAGCGGGCGCTCAGGCATTTATTGATTTTAACGGCAGAGCATAGGCCGATCACCGTCTCGCCGCGTTTCACGGCGAGGAAATCGACTTCATGTTGTGCCGCGAGTCGGCTGGTGGTCTCGAGTGTTTCGTTGTGCTGGACGGAGAGTGAGTGTGTGATCAGCTCGTCCAAGTGGATGTTTTCATGTGCAGCCATAGTGGTATGGCCGGACGCTAGTGGGGGCGCACTTAGGCTGAAAGCTGGAAAGGTGCGCTGTAGGTTAAGTTCCTGTGACGAAGGTAAAAGAGCCGTCAATTTTGCCTGACGCTAGCAAAACTGCAGCAGTTCACACCAATCTTGATAGGTGATTTCTTCGGGGCGTATGCTCGCAGAGTAACCTTTTTGTAGCAGGTGCTCGAACCAAGCGGTGATGCCCGGCGTACTTTCTTTTCGGCAGAGACTACCGAGTTGCTTGCGGCGCAGGGTGAAAACGCGTCGGATGCAGGCGCGTATTTCTGGGGGGAAGTGCACGGCATCGTCTCGTAAGTCCAGCCGTAGCAGTACGGAATCAACCTTGGGCGCTGGGTGGAAGCACTGTGCGGAGACTAGGTGTCGGCTGTGCATCTGGTAGGCAGATTGGAGAAAGATGGAGATCGCGCCAAAGGTTTTGCTACCGTGGGGGGCCACGTAGCGGTCGGCGGCTTCTTTTTGCAGCATCAGCACCATTCGCTGGGGCAGTGGTCCCGAGAGCACGGCATCCATCCATGGGGTGGAGACTGCATAAGGGAGATTGGCTACGATTTTATAACCGTGTTCGGCACGCTCGGTGGGGAGTTCGGCGATCGGGTGGTCGAGGCAGTCGCCCTCGATCAATTGCAGCCGTGGCTGCTCTGGGAGCACATTCGTGCGCAGGTGCTCGGCCAGAGTCGCGTCGCGTTCCACTGCCCAGAGGGAAGCGCCGCTGGCGAGTATGGCGCGCGTCAATGTACCCAAGCCGGGGCCGACCTCGACGACAGCACTCTCGGGGCCGATCTCTGCGAGCTCGATGGACTTGCGCACGATGTTGCCGTCCACCAAGAAGTTTTGACCCAGCTTTTTGTTGGGAAAGTGCTCCAATTGATTGAGGAGCTCACGAGTGGCTGTGGGGCTTAATGGCAAGGAGAATTAGGAGTTGAAAGTTAGAAATTAGGAGCTGGGCGATCCTTAAGCGTTGTGGAAGGCTTCGATGAGTTCTTCGGGATTTTCCGACTTCATGAGAGCTTCGCCGACGAGTATGGCGTCGGCACCGCAAGCGCTGGCGCGCTCTGCGTCTTCGAGGTCGAAGATGCCGCTCTCACTGACTTTGATGATGTGGTCGGGAATTTGCGGAATCAAGAGTTCGGAGGTCGCGAGATCGGTCTTGAAGCGCTTGAGGTCGCGATTGTTGACTCCTATAATTTTCGGATCGAATTTGAGGGCTTTCTCCAGCTCACGTTCTTCATGGATCTCGTAGAGAGCGTCGAGGCCCGCGATGCCGGCCGCGTCGCGCAGGGCTTTGATCTCGTCGTCCGCCAAGGCGCGCACGATGATCAAAATACAACGTGCTCCGGCCTCGGCCGCTTCCGCGACTTGGACAGGGTGCACCATAAAGTCTTTACGCAGGCAAGGCGTCTTGCGGCCATGGCATTCGAGGAATTCGACCACGTCCCAGAGATCTTTTAATGTGCCGCCGAAGTAATCGGTGTCAGTCAATACGGATAGGCAGTCGGCCTCAGCGTTGATGTACTCACGGGCTTGCTCGACCGCATCGAGGGTGGCGGAGGCGATTTCGCCTGCGGAGGGAGACTTACGCTTGATCTCGGCGATCACGGAGAGGCGGTCTTTTTTAGCCAGCGCTTTTAGGAAGCTACCGCCTTGAGTCTGCATACGGCCCAAGCGCTCCAGTTCCTGATCGCGGACGGGGCGTATCTGGTTGCGCAAAGAGTGCCGCTTGGCGGCCATGATTTCGGATAATTTGTCCATACTATAGATGGAAGGTGTCTGCGCTCTGGGCGAAGTTCAAGCCGGAGTTTTATGCTTTGCGGCTATTCGCTTGAACTTGCGTACGGTCGGGATGTATTCTCTGTGAGTATATGATTCAATTATGGGGACGGAAATCTCAAGCGAATGCGAGTCTCGTGGAGGGCTTCTTCGCGCAAGCTAAAAGCGAGTGAAGACGCGTATGTCCATGTGGGTTTGCTTGAGGCGCGTTCTATTCGTGGGGGCACTGCTACTATTTGCGGGGCTGGCGTTACTCTATTTCAAGCGGATTGAGATTGTTGAGGCCTTATTATTGCCGCGACTGGAAGCAAGCGGGGCGCAGCTGGAGCTAGAGTCAATCGACCTGAGTGCTTCCGCTGTAAGATTACAGGTCAAACACTATCGACTGGAGGACAATCTGCAAGTGGAGGGCCTGAGTGTGGTTTTCCCATGGAATCAGCTTTATTCGCTCGAGGCTGGCTTTATCGGGCGGATACAGATCGATCGGCTACGTTATCAGTTGGGGGAAGGTGCGGAGACCCCCGCGGTTGCAGAGCAGGGGGCTGCGGGAGAGGAAGCATTCGAGCTTGCAGAGCAAGTGGCGCAGTGGGCGAGTTCAATCGATTCCTTGCCAGTCGCGTCGCTGGAGTTGAAGGTCGAGGAGTGGGGGATCGAAGCGGCTGGGCTGCAGATGCAGGGGGGCCTAGAGCTCTCAGTTTTACGTGGTATGGACGGGGCGACTCATCTTGCGGCCAGTTTGAGCAGCCCTGTTGTGGATGTGGACGCACGCGTTAAAGTGCTGGCAGCGGGCGCTGGCTTGTCGCTGGACTTTACCCTGCGTGCCAACGATTGGGATACTTTTCAAGCCAGCTATTTAAGCGGGCTCTCGTCAGTGTGGACCGAGGCCGCGGGCGAAATTTATCTGAACGCATTGCAAGGGGCAGATGGCTTTGTCGATGCTTCGGGGTATGCGCGTTGGCTAGGCTCGGAGCCTGATCAATTGAGCTTTTGTGTTTTGGCCGACTTAGGCGCGGTCGAGGTGTATGCACCTGCAGGGGAGCTGATTTTACAAAACGCAGCCGCTGGCTTTGCCTTCGATGGGCGGGGGCACCAGCGCGCGTATCTGAAGGGAGGCGTGGAGCGCGTGCGAGTGGGCTCTTGGATGGAGTCCAGCGGTGATTGGGCGGTGCGGCTCGACAATCAGAAGCTCGCTGCGGAACTTCGTCTCGGAGAGTCGATTGCGTTCTCGTTGGCGCATGATGATTGGCAGCGCTTACTCAGCGGCGCAGGTCGTGCACGCTATTATTTGGAAGCGAATGCGTTGGATGCGGAGCTCTTGCGCGCTTTGGAAGTTTCGGGACTGCCCGATGATCTCAGTCTGCAGATGGCGCTGCAAGTTGAAGGCAGCGGTCTGCTCGAGGATTGGGAGCTTCGCGAAGCCAGTGCAGCGGTGGACGCCAAAGTCGCCAGTTTGGAGCTGAGTTCTCAGGGGCTGACGGCTACAGATATATGGGCGCAAGTTGATTTACGTAGGGCCGAGGGGCCATTTGTGCCTGAATCCCTTCAATTGCAGGTGGGCAGTCTGGCTCTGCTTGGTTTTGAATTGGATGCGCTACAACTGTCGACTCAGGTGGATGCGGAGGGGACAATCGCCGTGTCGCCCGTGCGGGCAGGATTCCTGGGTGGAAGCTTACGAGTCGATCCCATGCGAGTCGATTTGCAACGACTCGACGATAGCAGATTTCGGATACAGTTGGACTCTGTCGATCTGTCGCAGCTGGCTCAAGTGGTGCCACAATTCAAGGGAGAGATCAGTGGCCGCGCATCAGGCTATTTAGTCGGGGCTTTTCAGCAGGGCCAAGCGATCCTGGCGGACGGTCGCCTGGAAGTGGACTCCGCAGAGGGCGCACGCTTGCGCTACGATGTGGAGGGCATGCTCACCCGCGGTATGGTCGCCGGCAGTGCAACTTACCAGCAGTACAGGATGGCTGAACGCGCTTTTGAGGATTTGATGCTGCAGCAATTTAGCATTGATGTATTTCCGGACGGTAATGCCACACGCCCCTTTCGATTAGAGCTTTTCGGCGAATCTCAGCAGGGGGACGTGATCGTGCCCGTGGATTTTGATCTCAATGTGAATGTCGATGACACTGCCGGTGTCATGGAATTGCTGCGCATGATCCAGCGTGGTGAGTTGGAGTTTTAAATACGGCGGTATGTGGCATCAATGGCATGCATTGTTATCCATGTTTAGAAACATAGCTTCGCTCTGAAGGCTTAATCGAGGAACATCAAGCGATCGGACAGATCGTTGAGTGCGCTGCGCACGGCAGGGAAGGCGTCGGCGATGCTTTGATAGAGCTCAGTGGTGTCTGTCTTCTGGCTAAAAGGATGTTGTGCGGCGGAGCGGTAGGAGGCCTCGCCGATGGATTCGTAAAAAGAAAGTGCCGGCGCGGCACGGCGTTGGCTGCGCTTTTCAATGAAATTGGGAAAGATGCCCGTCAAAAACAGCAGGTGCTCGCCGGCCATGACGTAGAGCTCGTAGCGCTTGCCAGCGGGGCTGTAGTCGACTTGTTGCAGCCAGTCGACCACATAGAATACGCCGCGTCCATTGGTGTGAGGATGGAAGCCCGCGTGCATGAAGAACTCTAATACCCCCGACACGTAGTCGGCGAGTTGCGGGCTGTCTAAGCCGGAGCTTTTTAAGCTGTGCCGGCTGAGTAGATAAAAGTAAAGGCGTGGGCTGATGCGCAGGGTGTCCGGGCTCGCGAGCACGTAGTCCAAGAGCGCGGGCTGGTCTAAAATCGTGTCGACGGTGGCGGGGTCGACCAGTAAGTAAGCGATCGCTTCGGCTTCGCGAGGGCTGTCGCCTGCCAACGCGGAACTGATGAAGTGTAGGTCGTTGAGGCTCAGTTGATGGCGATATTCGAGTCTAACCTTTGGCATGCCATTTACTGAGCTTAATTGATGCCAAAATGTCAAATTGTGGCATGTTCTTAATGTGCGAAGGGTTCGAATCCGGATGACGGCAGCTGGAGCTGCCTATGTGGCAGTAAATGTGGCTGAGCCTTGCAGGATGTCGGCACTCGTATACCTTACTTGTGCTATGACTGAGACGAAACTAGCTTCAAATCTTCTACAGCAACAGGCCTATGTGAACGGTGAGTGGATCGATGCCGAGGATGGGCGTTGCTTCGAAATTCGCAACCCTGTCGACGGTCAAGTGCTCGCGAAAGTGGCCGATTGCGGCGTCGCGGAGACGCGGCGCGCCATCGAGGCGGCCGAGGCGGCACTGCCCGATTGGCAGACGCAGACTGCGAAAGCACGTGCAGATATTTTACGGCGCTGGTTCGATTTAGTGATGCAGCATCAGGACGCCCTTGCGGCTTTGTTGACTGCCGAGCAAGGCAAGGTGCTCTCCGAGGCCAAGGGAGAGATCGCCTATGGGGCGCATTATTTAGAATGGTTTGCGGAGGAGGCCAAACGCATCGATGGCGATATCCTGGCGGCACCCAGTCAGGATCAACGGGTGCTTGTCTTGAAGCGTCCGGTCGGCGTGGTGGCCGCCATCACACCGTGGAATTTCCCCAATGCCATGCTTGCGCGCAAAGTCGCGGCGGCCTTGGCGGTGGGCTGCACCTTTGTGGCCAAGCCAGCTAAAGAAACTCCGCTGTCGGCACTCGCTTTAGCCGCACTGGGCGAAGAGGCGGGTCTGCCGCCCGGCGTATTCAATGTCGTGTGTGGCAGTGACTCATCCGTGATCGGCGGCGAGCTGACTGCAAATCCGATCGTGCGTAAGCTCACCTTCACAGGCTCCACCGCGACTGGCAAGAAGCTGATGCAGCAGTGCGCCGACACCGTTAAGCGCACCTCCATGGAACTGGGAGGGAATGCGCCCTTTATCGTATTTGATGATGCCGATCTCGATGCGGCGGTCGCAGGAGCCATGGCCGCGAAATTTCGTAATGCCGGGCAAACCTGTGTGTGCGCGAACCGTCTATTGGTGCACGCGGATGTGTATGACGCCTTCGTGGACAGACTTAGCCAGGAAACAGAAAAATTCCAACTGGGCAATGGTGCCGACGAGGCGGTCACGATGGGGCCACTGATTCGTCCGAGCGCCGTTGACAGTGTGCAGGCGATCGTGAGCGAGGCGCTTGGAGCAGGTGCGGTTGCGACGGTTGGCGGACAAGGCTCAGAGCTCGGCGACTGCTTCTATCAGCCGACAGTGCTGCGCGACTGCGCGCCCTCCATGCGCTGTTTTAAGGAAGAGATTTTTGGTCCCGTTGCGCCTGTTTTCAAATTCGAGACCGAGGCCGAGGCGATTCAGCTGGCCAACGATACCGAGTTCGGGCTTGCAGCCTACTTCTACAGCCGCGACTACGCCCGCATCTGGCGCGTGAGTGAATCCCTCGACTATGGCATGGTCGGCATTAATGAGGCTGCGATCTCCAATCCGATGGCCCCCTTCGGCGGAGTTAAAGAATCCGGGCACGGTCGCGAAGGTTCCAAATATGGGGTCGATGATTACATCGAAACGAAATACCTCTGCATGGGCGGGCTTTAAGCAGCAGTCATCGCGGAACTTGTTCTGCCTTCAAAATAATAATTTACGTGTATAATATCCTTGACGAAGTTTCAGTAATTACTGAAACTTCAATCATGAACAGCGAAGATTTTGCAAAGACAAAGGCCGATTTTATAGCACAGTGGGGCACGCTCGGTAGCAGCTGGGGCATTAATCGCACCATGGCGCAGATCCATGCCTTTCTCATGCTGGCGGTGGAGCCCACAGACACCAACGAAGTCATGCAGGCGCTCAAAATCAGCCGCGGCAACGCCAACAGTAATTTGCGCGACCTTGTCGGCTGGGGCTTGGTTCGACGTGTGACCTATCCGGGCGATCGCAAGGAATACTTCGAAGCCGAAAAGGATGTTTGGACGATGTTTTGTATCATTGCCCGCGAGCGTAAGCGGCGCGAAATCGACCCCGCGCTCAATTTACTGCAGTCCTCCTCGTCGAAGTCCTATAAGAAGACTGACCCCGAGCAGCAGCTCTTCGCCTCGCAAACTAAAGCGCTCGCCGAGTTCGTACAGACCGCCGACCTCGTTCTCGATAAAGTAGCCCGCTCCGAAGAGAGCAAAGTGCTGCCCTTCTTAATTAAACGATTTAAATAACGCCCCGCACAGATTGCGGGGTGCATTCAGAAAGAAAAAACAATGAATACATTAATCTTACTCACCTACGCACTCTATGCCACAGCCACGATCGCCATGACGGTTTGGGTCGCACAAACGCTCTACCGAGCCGGTCATATTTTCTTGGTCGAAGCCTTCCACGGCAACGATGAGATGGCCGCTGCCGTCAATCACCTGCTGCGGGTCGGCTTTTATTTAGTCAACCTCGGCTTCGTCTTGATGTTTCTGAAATACGGCAGACATCCTGAGACCGTTGTCGCCGCAGTCGAGTACCTCACCACGAAGGTCGGCATCGTCCTGATGGTGCTCGGCGCGATGCACTTCTTCAATATGTTCAACTTCGACAAGATGCGAAAGAAAGGCCGCCGTCACGTCGCAGAGCTGTAGCGAATATTTCAAAATATTAATCGGAGCTGAATCATGAATGTACAAGAAATACCTCGAATGCGAAAGCTTGATCATAAGACAAACCCAGTGGAAGGGCGTGTTGTTTGGGCACCCGTTAAGTCCCTTTGGTTAAGTTTTCATGCGGTCATTGCAGTCGTTGGGGGGATCTTTACTTTTAGTTACGGTGCAGTATCTATAGCATTCGTATTTACAGTTGCGACCCTTTGCTTAGGGCATTCCATAGGCTTGCACCGGCTCCTTGTGCACCGAAGTTTCGAATGTCCTCGTTGGTTTGAGTATGTCTTAGTCCATCTCGGAACGGTGGTCGGGATGGGAGGACCGTTTCGCATTCTATACATGCACGACATCCGTGATTGGTCGCAACGTCATGAAGCATGTCATCCCTACTTTGTTCACCAGAGTAAGATTTGGCGTGATTATATTTGGCAAATGCACTGTGACCTACGATTGAAGCATCCTCCGGAATTTAAGATAGAACCACGAATCGCGCAGGATCGAATATACCAGCAGATGCAGAAGGGCTGGATGCTCCAGCAAGTGCCATGGGCTGTTTTATTCTACCTGCTTGGTGGTTGGCCATTTGTGATTTGGACTGTGTCGGTTCGTATTACAATCTCTCTGATTGGGCATTGGTTGGTGGGGTATTTCGCACATAATACAGGGCAACGTGACTGGCACCTCCAAGGGCACGCAGTTCAAGGGCACAACCTTCCCCACATAGGATTACTCAGCATGGGAGAGTCTTGGCATAACAATCATCATGCATATCCCGAATCTGCGAAGCTCGGTCTGAGAGCATCACAACACGATCCGGGCTGGTGGGCCCTTCAGGCGCTCCAGGCCATTGGTCTAGTGTGGAAGCTAAAGCTTCCCAGGGACCTTCCTGGTAGACCAGAACTCAAAGCAATATACGGAAAAACTAAATAGCCGAGTATATCCATTATTTTTTACCATGATATATCTACAGATTTTCGCCTTATTGCTGAAGCAGATCAATATTGCACGAACTGTAGGAAAGAAACGTAGGGGCTTCACTTGTGACGCCCGCCGATAGTGAGTCGAAGGGCGTTGAGGTGTGCGCAAGTGGGCTTGCCCGCACAAGTGTTCCGCTCCCCTCGCGTGTTAATAACTATGAAAAGATATTTTAAACTATGCCTGTGGAGCCCGATTTGGTTTCCAGTCGTCCTCGGGCTGATCGCTTATGCGCTCGAAAGCCTAACAGGAGATCTTTATGATACACTTCCTGAGTGGACAGTTGTTATTGGTTTTGTCGTTGTGCTCTCTGTCTTGTATGGGGGCGTTCAATACTTGATCACAATTGTTTTCCTTTGGGGGCGAATTAATTTTGATGATGCGAGAAGCTGGGTGAAATACATCTTGATGTTGCCGCTGATATTTACGCTGGTTCAAGTGATCACGATGTTTGTGCTCATTGGATGGACTGCGCAAAGGCTCAATGATTTGAGTTGGATCGGTGCTCTGGCTCTTTTCGATCTAGTGCTAGGTTATGCGTATGTGGCGGTTTGGTTGCTAGGATTTATGGTGATACGAGCGTATCAAAGTTTTGTGACGCAGGAGGCTAGATATGAATGATCATAAGAAAAACAGCTGGCGGGCTGGATTGGATTGCTAGATTAAGCATTAGCCAAATTGTGCTTCGATGAGAGCGATTCGATCTTCCCATTAACCAATCTTTGTGTAGTTTTGTGGGCATGAAAATTATATCCCCTCTCTTGGCGCTCGGTTGTGGTTTAATTGTGGGATATTTTCTTTTTGGGCGAAGCGAGCAGGCGCCTGTGGTGTCCACTTCGGGGCAGTCGCACTTCTCCGGGGCGTCCTCGCTGCCTGCTTCGAATTCAGTGCAGGACTCAGGGGCTTCACCGGAATTCGAAGCATTTGAGCCTGAGTCAGGGTTTTCACAAGAATGGTTGGAGGCTTATGAGCGAATGACTCCTGTGGCCCGTTATGCCGCGCTGGCGGAAATGATGTCGACGATTTCGGTGGAAGATTATCCGCGCATATTGGATCAGATTCGCGATCAATCGGAGGAGGGCATTGGGCAGCTTAGAAATGTGGTGCAGCAACAGTGGATCGCCACAGATCCGCAGGGTATGTTAGCATACGTAGAAACGCTTGATTATAAATATCAACAAAGTTTGAGGCATTATGTTTTTCGAGAGTGGGCGAAGCAGGATTTTGATGCCGCCTGGGCGACCGCCCAAAGTCTTCCAATAGAGAAAATTCGTGAGCAAATGATCGCTTCGGTGATTGGCGGCGCCGCAATGGAGTCACCGCATCGTGTGCTCAGCTTGCTACAGGCGGGCCAGTTGCCTGCGCGACAAGGTCAATGGATGTATCGTTCTGTTTTTCAGGCGCTGGCTGAGACGGACCCTGCGCAGGCGCGCCAAATGGCTGCGGCGATGCCCCCCGGAGATGAAAAGAAGTTTGCACTGCTGGGTAGTCTGGATGTTTGGATACAGGACGATTTCAATGCAGCGCTCGCTTGGATTAATTCTCTGCCAATGGACAGTGGCGTCTTTCGCGCCCGAACCGAACTCTTGCAAGGTATTCGTTCCCATGATTTTGAGGCCGTGCGTGAGATTATTGATTCCCAGTCCGATCCGGAGTTGCAAAAGGAATTGCTCCAGCAAGTGCAAATACAGAGCAGTGCGCGTGGAAGGTCCTTCGATGAAATTGTCGAAATGCTTTCCTGGCTAGAAGCACGTATGTCACCTGGAGATTTGAAGAATAAAATGAGCAGTACGATCTATGCCATGGCGGATAGTGATCTCGCGCGTACGGTTGATTATGCAATCAGCCTGCCCTACGGACAGGCTCGTTTGA
Source organism: Thalassobacterium maritimum (assembly GCF_031127805.1). Classification (NCBI taxonomy): domain Bacteria; kingdom Pseudomonadati; phylum Verrucomicrobiota; class Opitutia; order Puniceicoccales; family Coraliomargaritaceae; genus Thalassobacterium; species Thalassobacterium maritimum. The sequence continues at coordinate 27,949 of NZ_JARXHW010000020.1, forward strand.
ATGCCTTGGGGGCGGTGGCCAACAAAATGGCGCAAGATGATTTGGAATCTGTGATTCGTTTTGCGGGAAGTCTTGAATATGATGATGAGCGCACACGCGTGCTCGATAGTATTACCCATCAGGTGCTGAGGCAGGGTGCGGAGACTGCGGCGGCATTTATTTTGGAGCATAACGATTCAGTTTTGCAGCAGCGGGTCGCACCTCAGCTGGTCCGGGAGTGGGCCGCTTACGATCGAGCTAGCACGATTGAATGGATGGGGCATTTGACTGATGAGGAGGCCATTCGCCGTTCGCAAAGTGAACTGCTGCGCGTCTGGGGCGCGGAAGATGCGGCCGGTGCGGCCAGATATATTGAAGAGACTTTCGAAGTCAGTCAGCGCTCACGTGTGTATCGAGATGTGATTGGTAATCTTGCGTATCAAGATCCACAGGGGGCGGTCGCTTGGTTGGAGCATTTACCGGAGGACGGTGTGAAGAACGAAAAAGATATCTATAGTCGCATCGCAGGAGCCTACGTGAATGTGGATCCACTCGCAGCTTCGGAGTGGGTGGACAGTTTAGAGGTTGGTAAGCTGCGAGATGCTTCTATCAAAGCGCTCGCGCAGAAGGTGGTCCGTTTCGAGCCTGAGTCTGCCTTTATCTGGGCAAACTCAGTCGACAATGCCGCGGTGCGTAAAGATACGCAGTCCAGCACCATACGTGAGTGGGCTAAGCGTGACCCAGATGCAGCCTATCAGGCGGTTAAAGATGCGCGGATTGATGCGGAAGAAAAAGTCCCGCTGTTCAAAGAAATCGAAAAGCAGCGCAAGCCAGTTTCGCAGAGCGAAGAGCCCTCCGATTATGGACCTGTGATGATTTCTGTAGTGAATTAATACTTATTACGAAGAATACACACTCAGACCTGCGCCATTAGGCTTCTGGTCGTGCTCTGAAAGTAACTTAGATCAAATGTTAGAGGTTTTAATGCGACTCTGAAGCAAGTCATTGGCATTACATTTTAGCTTGCGGTTTTAAGATTGTATTGACTTAAGGTGTTCTATGGTAACTAATACACTTAGTGCTCCCGTTTGAAGTTCAACATCAGCCAGGTAAACCTGTTTCCGAACAGCTTGTATATGCCGTAAAGAAGGCTGTGGCTCAGGGGCGTTTGCGTCCGGGGGATGCGTTTCCTTCGGTGCGGACTTTGAGTCGTGAGATGCGAATCAATCCAAACACAGCGCAGAAGGCAGTATCACAATTAACTCAGGCAGGTATTCTTGAGATTCAGCCTGGCATTGGAACGCGTGTGCGTGAGCAGGCGGTAATTTCACAGGATGAAATGGCAGCTCTGATGGAGAAACCGCTGGAAGCGCTGGTGGTTGAGGCTAAGCGACTTGGACTCTCTGAAGGGCAGTTAGTGGCTCGACTTCGAAGCACATGGAAAAATCTTAACCGTTGAACCTATTATGACTGAACTTGCTATTCATACCACTAAACTCTCACGTCATTTCGGGCGGTTGAAAGCTGTCCATGCGCTGGACCTTGATGTGCCGCGTCGATCAGTGTATGCCTTTCTTGGGGCCAATGGAGCGGGTAAGTCGACAACGCTTTCGATGTTGATTAATACTTTGCAGCCTAGCAGTGGGCAAGCCGTGGTCTTGGGGACTTTGTCGACTCGATTGCGGCCTGCGCATTATCAAAAAATTGGTTATGTTGCAGAGCCTCAGGAATTGCCTGATTGGATGACCGGTGAGCAAATGATTCAGTTCCTCAAACCTCTATATCCGAGTTGGGACGAGGCTTTTCAAGAGAAACTACAGAGCAGCTTGGATGTGCCTTTGCTGCGTAAGGTTGCACACATGAGTCGCGGTGAGCAGATGAAGTTACGTCTGTTGTGCTCGATGGCTTATCGACCTGAGCTATTGATTTTGGATGAGCCCTTTTCGGGTTTGGATCCAGTGGTTCGAGAGGACTTGTCGAGTGGTTTATTGGAACTCGTGGGGGAGGGCGACTGGACAGTGATTTTGGCTTCGCATGATGTGGACGAAGTCGAGCGATTGGCGGATTATGTTGGAATTTTGGCCGACGGTCGGATGTGATTTAGTGAACCTATTGAACAAGTGCAGCGGCGCTATCGGCGAGTCGCCGCGCATTTTGAGGGGCCGTGCGCGAGCGAAGCTGTGCCTAAAACTTGGCTGGAAGTCGAGTGTGCCGGGGCGGAACTACGCTTTGTTGACGATACCTTTGATGCAGAGTATTGCCGCGGGGAATTGGCGAAGTTAGGCAGACTCGTTGCGCTCGAGGAGCGTGCCATGAGCTTGAAAGAGATTTTCATTGCGGTGACCCGGCAACGAGGTGGAAAGGGAGCGTCTTTGTGAATGCACTGAGAGCACTATTCTGGTTCGATTTCACACGCTGCCGCCGTTGGTTGTTGGTGTGGTGGCTCTGTTGTTGGATGCTCGCAGTTATGGGGTTAGCTTTGGTCCTCGGCGGCAAGTTGCTGTTTGCGGGCATTAGCCAGGTGATGCCCGTTGGAATCGCGTATTTGCTGATGCTGATTTTAGTTGGCCTCCTTTTTCAGACTTCGCATCCTGGGCGTAAGGAGAGTTGCTTGTGCGCACGTCCTGTGTCTGCGGGGCAGATTTTACTGAGTCGCTGGTGCTTCGCAGTAGTGTTGTTATTATTGCCATTTTATCTGTCGCAATTGCTGCCGCTGTTGTGGGTGGATCGGAGCACTGGCGCGCTGGCGGCTTTTACCCTCCACTACTGGGGGGTGCATTTCGGGCTGGTGGCGGTGCTTGGTGCTGTAGCGACTGCTTCGGAGAAGATGTATAGTTATGTCTTACGTTGTTTTTTCGGAGGCGCATTGCTGTTGGCCTTGGCTGATACTATGCGACGCTACTCTTGGCGCGAGGCGAATTGGATCTACGTGAAGTCTCCCGAGGCGGCTCAGTTGCTTCTGGAGGTAGGACTTTCGTTGGCTGGCTTGTTAATATTTGCTCCAATTATGTGGGCGCAGTATCGAGGGCGTGCTTCCTGGCGACTGGCTGTGGTTGGGTTGATGGGCGCGATTACTTTAGCGGCTGCGTGGAAGCCAGTGAAATTCTTAACGGATGTCTCTCTGGTAGGACACGCGATGTCGGAACAGGTGGTGGATCTTGAGGGACTCACAATCACGGTTGAACGACAGAGCCAGCATAGTTCCTATACCGTGCAGCGTAATCAAGGCGACACGAGTCGCAGCACCTATGCGCAATCGGTGCCCCCTTATTGGAAGAATGGTGCCGAAGAATTTTGGTTTATGCGGGGACGTTTTGAAATTGAAGGTTTGGATCCGACTTTGACCTACTCGGCACGTTTGCTCGAAGCGCGTTGGATCTCTGAGTCGGGCGATGTCGTGATTTATGACCCGCCGCTGAGAACGCATTTCATACGCAATCACGGGTATACGGCTCCAGCGCCGCCAGTGACAAGCGCTCGAATGACAGAATTGCTGGGTGAGCCACCTACGCGACCGCAGTATTTTCATCCGGTCACGGGGCAGACTGAGGTATTGTTATTTGGCGCCTGGACTTCGATCTACAAACGCTATCAATCGACTCCAGGACGTTTGGAGCTACGGGTGCGGGTTGACTTTTATCGGCATGAGTTGAGTCAGCGTATTGCTTTAGCTGAGCAGGGGGGCGGGCTTTCTGCTAGTAGTCGCTATCACTTGCAGGGCTATGCTCAGACTGGCGATGAGTTTGAAGCTCGCTTAATGTACTTTACGCCGAAGCAGATGTGGGAGCGACCCATCGAGCAACGATGGAGTCATATTTCCCGTAACTGGTGGCTCTATGATTCGAATTCGGGACAACGAGCTCCTGCAATGGGCATCAGGGCGAGTGGTGTCTCTTTTTCGCAGAGTTTGAGTTGTCGTTATATCGAGCCTTCCTTTAAGGAAAATGGCAGTCGATGGCATCTGCCGGATCTTACGCAGCCTGAACGGCTTGAGTTATTGCATATCGAGCCGCGCTATTTGGGCACTTCGGTGGTGGATGTGACGACGGAGGACTTTGCGCTGGTGACGCCAGAGACTATCGAAAGAGCTGAAAGGAATGAACTATGATTGTGCATTTACTTAAGAACGACTCGCGATTCTTGCGCCCTTGGCTCATCGCTTGGACTGTCGTGCTGATTGTGGGAGTGATCATGATTGCGGGACTGCGGACTCCGCTTGGTTGGGATCGGGGATACTGGAGTTTTCTACAATATGCGATACTGCTCAGCATGCTGGTACAAATGCTGTTCCATGCGGTCCTGGTGATCAAGATTGTGCAAAAGGAGAATCTGCAAAATTCGAAAAGTTACTGGCTTACGCGACCGATCAAATGCGGTCATTTAGTTGTGAGTAAATATGTGTTCTGGTTACTGTGGATCGTACTGCCGCAAATGCTGCAAGCCGCCGTGATGGGGGCAATCTTCCCAAGTGGGTGGGCCGGGGCGTCTCATGCGATCGGGGCGATGCTGTTGTTGACCTTTATATTGGGACAATGTTCGTTTCTGGCAGGAAGCCTGACGAAGGATTCAGGGCAGGCATTCGCAGTGCTGATAGGTGTACCTTTTGTGTTTTTGTTGCTGGGACACATTGTTCTAACCGCGGGGCGTAAGCTCCTTCCTCTCGATGGTATCTGGTATAGCATCTCTTCGATTCCATATTTGGAAGCAATTGTGCTTATATTTGTCGCTGTGTTAAATGTATTTGATTATTGGATACATTTGCAATGTCCTGGGCGACGTTGGCGTCATCGGCTGATTTGTGCTGGGGTGTTGGTTTTGATGATGCTCGCAGGGAGGTTGCCCACGTATGAGCCGCTGCCAGAATCTAATATAATGCGGCCAGAGGGGGCCACGTTTGATTTGGGCGAGATTATGTTTACGCGTACTGATTATCCTTTGCCAGGTAGTCGGAGCGGACATGTCGATCGTACGGTTGAACTCTGGCGAGAAGTGAGCACTGGCAGCGATTATGGTCTGAAGGCACGGTATGAATGGAGCAGTTTGCCTGCAGGCTGGATAGCAGATATAGAGGCCTTGCGCAGTTTCGATAGTGAGGGGCGTTGGTTGCGCGCTCGTAATGATCGTAATCAAAATTGGTCTAAACAACGGACTTACAGTGATGCATTTGTCCATTCGCTTTTTCCAGAGGATATAATGGCGGAGGGGCTTAGATCGGGAGGGGGGAATAAACAGCTCTTTTCCAGCCCTTTTGTAAGGGTTGAGGACATGCGAGGGAATCGTGAGTTTTCAACGACATTTGCGACTCGTTTTTATCGTTCCGATAAAATTCGTTTGCCGCTAGATCCAGCCGCTAGGATGGATCTCGGCGCGACCCGATTGATACTAGATTTGGATGGAATTGATGGGGGGAGTGGCGATATCGTGTTATGGTTTAGCTATCTAGGGAGTGATGCTCTAGAGCACCAATTAGGGAACGGTTTGGATGAGGGCTATTTTGTCTTGAGAGATCCAGTTTCGAGCCGCGTTGCGGTCGGCCGTCGTGGTGGTGGCAACTCCTCGTCTGCGCTGGGTTTACTGACTACAGGCCAGTTCGAAATCACATTCTCGGGCCTGCCTTCTATGGTGAACGCAATGGATCGCCTCGAATTGTATTTTCTCCAGCAAAACTTAGTCGGCACTTATGTCGAAACGGTTTCTTACCAACTGCCAGCGGAGAATTAGGATCGATTGCTCTGAGATGCGCGTTGTTCTGAGCACGCCAAATTCTAAAGATTAAATAGGTCGACCTTGAGCTAAGATATAGAAAAATCTTGCGCCTACTGTAATTACAGTATTGTTGTCTACTGTGTTCACAGTAGATCATTATACGAAAGCAATTTATGTCGAAGAAACCATCTGATTTTGAATTACAAATTCTGGGCGTGCTTTGGGAGTCTGCGCCGCAGACGGTGCGCGAAGTGCGTGCGAGTCTAACGGATGAGAAGGAGCGTGCGTATACCAGCGTGCTTTCTGTCATGCAGGTCATGGAGAAGAAGGGCTATCTGCGGCGAGAGAAAGCGAGTAGTGGTAATGCGGACCTTTGGTCGCCGGCGGTCGATCGTGCGGCAGTGACTTCGCCTTTGATTCGCGGGTGGGTCCAGCAGTTGTTTGGCGGACGTCCGAGCGCAGTGATGCAGCAGCTGTTGGATGGAGACTCAGTGGATGCCAGTGAGGTGGCTGAAATTCGCAGGTTACTTAAAGAGTATGAGTCCAACAACGATGTGTCATGATCGAGTTTTATAATCAATTGACGGCGCCGTTGTTGGTAGAGGCGCTTTTGCATACGCTTTGGGTTGGCGCCTTATGCGCTTTGCTATTGTTCGCTACGCTAAAATGTCTACCAGCGCGACGCTATCATGTGCGCTATGGCATTTCCTTGTGCGTGTTATTGATGATTTGTGCATCATTGCCAGTGGGGCTGGCGATTTTAACGACGTCCGAAGACGTGGTTTCTCGGAGTGCGCCGCCGCAGCCGACCTTGGCTGCTGCGGCGGCTGCTTCGCCGTCGTTGATGGAAGGGGCGTCTGAGGAGCCAGTCATGTTGGCAGAAATTGATGCATGGCAGAGCCTGGGAGAGGTCGAGGAAAGGCGCAGAAGCTGGGCCATGTACGTCTTCGCCTGCTTGGTGCTCGGTACTGTCGTTGGTATGGTTCGTGTGATTGCTTCGGTGCGTGGCGCACGCAACTTACGTCGAGATGCAGAGCCGATCGAATGCGTCGAGTTAGCTGTTCTCAGTGAGCGCATTGGTTTGCGTCGTATGGTGCCTGTGCTGAAGAGCGGACTGTGTCAGGTGCCGGCGGTCTGTGGCTTGTTCAAGCCTGTGATATTGCTTCCCTTGAGTCAGTTGACCGCGCTGAACCCGGAACACATCGAAGCAATCCTGGCGCATGAATTAGCACATATTAAGCGCTGCGATCCGATCGTGAATTTCCTGCAATTGATCGCAGAAGCCTTTTTGTTCTTTAACCCGTTTTTGTGGTGGGTGAGTGGACAGGTGCGGCAAGAGCGTGAAGCTGCCTGTGATGCCATGGCTGTAGAGGCGACTGGGCAGCGATCGATCTATGTGCAAGCATTGACTGAGGTCGCGGCGGGGCAGCTTGTGCCTGCGGATGCCGCTCAGCTTTCGTTTGCTGGTGACGCAAAGTCGGGCACTTTACTTGATCGGGTGAAACGATTGCTCCGGCCCACTTCGTCGCCGGAATTACGTTTGCGAATGCCGATGTTATGCTTGATCTTTGTCGGGGTTTTTTCGGTCGCAGTCCTATTGCAGTGGACGGCGCGTTCGGCAGTTAAGGCGCTGACTCCCGATGAGCGTATTGAACAGGTGAATACAGTGCACGAGGTGTATCCGCAGTATGCGGTGGAGTCTTTTGACCAAGATGTGGCAGCTAGCAAGCCCTTGATTCTGTCGGGTCAAGCGCTGTGCCCCGACGGCACGCCGCCGGCAGGGACGGTGCAAATTTATTGTTACTCACGATTTGGACGAGGCTCTATGTTAAGTTCGGAGCAAGCGAGGCACGCAGGTCGTTTTGATTTTATTGTCAAGCCGGGAGATGTTTCGTTACTCGTGTTGGCGGAAGGATGGGCGCCCTTGTATGTGGATTTAGGTACGGTCCGTGAAACACAACGGGAAATGAAGTTTCAACTGCAGGAAGGTTATAATGCACAACTGCGCCTGATGGATTCTGGGGGGGAGCCTATTTCAAATGCGAAGGTGGACTACCAATGGGATGTGGGGCCTTCGGGGCGGCTTGATTCGGCAGAAGCCGATGCCAATGGTTTGGTGCAATTGGAGGACTTAGGTGATTTGCCTCTAAAGGTTTCATGTCGGATTGCAGGTTATCAAGAGATGTCTTTGCGAGATCTGCGGTTACAACCTGGCGAGGTGTATGACTTAGTGCTTCAGCCGAGTCAGCCTCTAAGGCTGCATGTGCATGCGGCTGAGAGCGGAGAAGCGCTTGCGGGGGCCCAAGTCGAAGTTTTATCGCGGGACTTCTCCGCGGGGATGCATATGGCTGCGCTCGGTGCGGAGAAGCCAATTGTCAGCTCAGTGGAGGGCGTGGCAGTCATGAATACTTTGAACGACGCAGGGCGATATTACTTCGGGGTGTCGAAGCCGGGATATATGGGCGAAATCGTCGGGCCCTGTTTAGCTGGAGAGGACGTCAGCCTCGATTTGAAGCCGCGGCCTGTGCTATCTTTTCAGGTCGCAGGCGTACCGGATTCGTTGTTGGATGCTGAGGGCAAAGTTGAGTATACGATCAGTTATTCATTTAGCTATGAGGATCATACGTCATCGGGCAGAGAGCGTGAGACTATGAGTGCGGCTGTGCAGGATGGGGTGCTGCAGTTTGAATTCAGCCCCAAGTGGCGTTCTCAGATTGATCTAAAGTTAGGTGAAATCGATTTAAGTTTTCAGCCAGGGCAATATTTGACATCGGGGGCGGTGCAGGCGTCGCTTGGGGCATCCGCGATTGATCCGGCGCTGGAGTATGTATTGAGGCCGGTTGAAGTACGTTTTCAAACCCCGGTAGGTGAGCCGCTGGCGGAAGGACGATTGAGTGTTCGTTTTGATCAGAGCCCGATCGTGAAAGGGCAGGCGCGACGAAGAACGCAGCGTTTGGTCGAAGTGGTTGCTGGCGTGGCTCAGTTCGAGCTTCCAGTTCCGAACCAAATAGAGCTCGAGCCCGAAGGATTGCGTGGCTACTGGTTTGAGCGTGAGTATCGAATTGAAGTGCCTTCGTCTGTATCTTCTGAGCCTTTTATACACGAGGTCGAAACGCAGCGTGCGGGAGCGATCGCCGGGAGGATTCTTGAGCCTGATGGGAGCGTGCCTTCCAATTTATTAATCGGAGTTTTTGAGACTGAAAACTCGAACGAGCAGACGAAGCGCAGCTCCCTAAGCATCAAAGTAAAAAATGCATCGAGTAGTCATGATCAGGATAATGAATTCTTGGCCAGTCCACTGCCGCTGGGGGGCAGCTATGTGATATCTGCATCGCGTGGATACACGCATTTACTTTCTGAGTCGATAGATTTGACTGAGGCGCTGCCGGTGCGACGTATTCGAATGGAAATGCCCGTGGGAGAGACGATCAGCGGCAGAGTCATCAATGAGCGCGGTGAAGCGATTGCGATGGCGACGACTCAGTTTAGTTTTGAGCCGAACGAGGGGCACAGTTTTTCGCGTTCGGGTCCTCGCACGGATCGCGAAGGGCGCTTCCGTCTGGATTCGGTGAACAGCGAGGTGGAGGGTACTTATTATATTACGGTCGACTCTGTTGCAGGCTATCAGCCGATCAAGTCTCGTTTGAATCTTCGTGAGAAGGAGCAGGTGATCCAACTTAAGCCTGGCCATCGGATGAGCGGTGTTGTGATCGAAGCAGGAACTGGCAAGGTGATTCCAGGAGCCGAAGTATATGCCAGTCGCAGTGAGTATCAAGCGGGTGCATTCCCCTTTTCGTTTGATGCCGAGCTTACAGATGCGCAGGGGCGTTTCGAATTTACAAACCTTCCGCCGGGCGAGTTTAAGGTTGCTTCGCGGAGCGGGCGCATGGCTTCAGGTTATGAGGCGATCGCTCACACCGATCGCGATGAAGTGGTCGAGGTCAAGATCGAGCTCTATGAGTGGGAGAAGCTCGTGCCAGTTGAGGTAGAGTGAGAGTGCTATGAATTTAGTTTGCTAGACATCGAATCGTTGGCTGTGTAAGCACTATGCCTGTATGCTTACCCTGATTAGATTCATATTAATACTCTCAACCGCATTTTTTTTGACTAGTTGTATGGTGGTCACCGAGGAGCCTGCGGGAGGCGAAATTCTCCGCAGTAAGGGAAAGGGGTGGGGCGGTACTTGGGTGGGCACGAACGAAGCTTTTCATATCGATGCGACAGATTCTTTAGCAGGGGAGGTCGAGATATTTGTAGTAGGTGGAAATAATAAGAACAATTTCGCTCTTAAATCGACAACGGGGCTGCTTCGAAAGGGAAGCGATCATATCTTTCTCAACCTGAAGTTGTCTGATGTGAGTCAGAGGCAAGTGGATCCAATACTAAATGATTATTGGTACGCTTTCATTGTTGAGAAGGAGGGGGATACGATCCGGCTCTTTATTCCTGATTACAATCAGTTGATAAAAGAGAGTGCCAAGGGGCGGGGACGGTTCGAGCAAGTTGATTCTCATTATTTACTGAAAGGGACGAGTGAAGAAATTGCCGAATCTTTAGCAAATGATCTGCCTTTGGCGCTCTTTGATGAGTTGAAGCGCTTGCCTAATCGGATCGAGTCAATCGGAGTTAAGGAAACGACCGACCTTGGCAAATATGAGTCGCTACTCGCTGATGTTGGTTCGAGCTATGTAGCGCACTTCCCAAAGGAGATTGAAAACGATTCATCGCGTTATCAACTCTCATTTCAACCTAAATTTTTACAGGGTGGAGGGCATTTTCATTTGGAAGAGCGAATGCTACCTAAGGCTGTGGTGAAATTGCATGAACGCATGATGGGAGATGCGCTCGCCTATAAAGATATAGGTCAATCGACCTCAGTCAGCATTCGGGCAGATGTGGATGAAGAGACTCCAAGCATCGGCTACCATACTTCGGACAATGCATATTCACTTCCTAAAGGTTTTCGTATATTTTACACACTTGCCAGCCCATACAAAAATGAGGGCTTTAAGTGGAATCACGGCTCTATTGCTGGAATTGCGATTCATCTGGCCGATGGTCGAGTGATCTATTTTTATGAAAATTGGTAGAATGAGGGGGCAGCTAAAGCAGCCCATCCCAGTGTGCACTATTTTAAGCCCAGCTTTTTCAATTTAGGATTTAAGACGCCGACGACGTAGCGGTCGTTCGGGTTGTTTTCGGCGTAGTTCTGGTGATAGCTTTCGGCGGGGTAAAAGGTGTTGAGCGCCTTGATCTCGGTCGCGACTTTATTGCCCGTTTTGGATTCGTAGGCCTGGCGACTGCTTGCGATGGCTTCGCGCTCTGCCTCGTTTTGATAAAGTAAAATGCTGCGATACTGCGAACCGAAGTCGGGCCAGACGCCGTCGCTGCGGGTGGCATCGTGGGTGGTCCAAAAGAAATCGATCAGCTTGCGATAGGGGATCACTTCGGGATCATAAATGATTTGCACGACTTCGGCATGCGAGGTCTCGCCGCGGGCGACTTGGTAATAGGTGGGCGAGGCTTCGCTGCCGCCGGCGTAGCCGCTCACGACCTCGTTTACGCCTTCTAAACTTTCGAAAAAGGCTTCCACGCACCAAAAACAACCTGCGCCGACGACTGCGGTTTGCATGCCCTTGGGCACTTCGACGCTGGCGGGGTGGAGATCTTTCTCAGTTTTGCTGGCATAACAGCCAATGGCTAAGAGTGAAAGGGCAGCGATGGTGAAGAGGGAGAGGGTGTGTTTCATGGGGGTAAGATGCATTAGCTGAAAAATAATTCCACTTTCACGGAGTCTTTTTGTGAGCGCATCCTAAAGCATGCAGTTTGCAGTGTTTTTTGAGCTTTTTACATGGATTTTTGCAAGATGGGTTGATGGATACTCCGTAATAAACTTACGCTTTTGTATGAATCTATGAGCTCCATTTGAAATTGGCATGAAAGATGGTATGTCACCATTCGTCGCACAACTGCGGCAAAAAAATAAAAGACATAACAATCAAAAACGGAGGACAATATGAAACGCACAAACGCTGCTATCGCCAACTGGGTCATCGAATTACGAGATGGAGCCTTACAGTTGCAGCGTGCGTTTCCATTTGCTCATGAGGCGGACCTGGTGAGTTTTATGGAATATGTCGGCAAGTTTATGAAATGTCCTGGCATGACGGTGATCACATCGAACACCAAGCATCCGAAGCCATCTGCTGTCGTGCGTATGGAAATTTTGCCAGAACGGGCCTTGCTTAAAGCAGCGGGTGATATTGCGACGACTTGTGAGCATGAATATGCTGCCATTCTGTCGTCTCCTGTCGAATCGGCAGCCTAGTCACTCATTATTGCTCAAGCCTCGCGCTATTTATCAGTGATCAATCCAGCTGCGCTGGGTTGATCACTTTTTTTGTGTGCCTGAAGCGGGGCAACGGGTCGCGGATTCATTTGCAGGCGTATCGCGATAGTGTGTATCCGCCCATTGGTTGAAGTCGGCCATGGCGCTGTTCCATTTGCCCTGTGCGGATCTGCCGGAGCTGCGAAATTCATATTCCCAGGGTTCAATGTAGCGGATGCCGATCTGCTTGGCTTGCTCGAAGACGTGGCTGTAGTCGCCGGATTCGAAGCGGTGGCTTTGGTCCGAGCGTCCAATGACCTGTGCATAAATGTCGCCCGGGTAGGCGGTCAATGCGTCAATCAGTCCCGCCTGGTAGTGAGTTTTACCGGAGAGCCACCATAGGCCGACGCCGACGCGTTTTTCCAGGGAGGGATCGGCCCACAACTCATTCATGATGCGCGTCGGCACGGCCGCGCTGCCATTCAACTCATGGAGTTCGATTGCGATGGCTTTGTTCTTAAAGGCATCGGCGAAACTGCGTGCAAACGCTTGTTTGCAGGCGTTCACCCACTTATCATCTGTGTAGCCAGCCTCTCGCATTGTGTTCATGTCGACACCATTGAGATGTCCTTCGATGCCGTTACTCGTCATTTGAGTGACATAGACAAGCGCGAGTGTGGGATCGCCTTGATAGCGCTCGGCTAGTTCCTGTGCCAGCAGCGCCAGCCGTGCTTGCGCGATGGGATCCCAGTATAGAGGGAGGCGATAGCGCGACTTTCCGCGAAAGCTGATTTGGACGAAGTCGGCCTGCAGCGTATCGATCAGCCAGGCCGGGCTGGCGGTAGCGCCGCCCGCGACCGCGAGGGACCAGTGCACGCCATGTTTTTGAGCATTGGCCACTTGGGCGTCCAGGTGGCTGAAATCAAATTCGCCTGGGCGAGGCTCGAGCTTCGACCAGCCGGTTCGAATTAAAACGCCGCGTAATTCAGGGTTCTGATAGATGTTTGATTGGGACGCGCCCGAGCTGGAAAAGACGCCCGTCGGTTTATACACCGCCCATGCGGAGGATGCGGAACATGCGAGGCTGAGGAACAAAGTCGTCAGGAGCCAGTAGGTTGGGCATTTTTGATGCATGGATTGAGCCATGTGAAGTAAATCGTGCGTTAGGCGAAAAAGTTTTAAGTGTTAACGAACGTTCATGAGTATTAATGGCGCTGTATTTTTGAGCACTGAAACGTCCGTATTTACATTAATTTGGACGGTTTAGTATCCCAATTAATGTAAATGTGGATGGTTTGTGGATTGCGATACAAGTTCTCGTAAAGACGTATAGTTTAATTTAAGCTTGATAAGTGTAAAAAATACACTTTTGTATTTGTTAATGAACACTCTATTGGACAACGATCTTTACAAGTTTACGATGATGCAGGCTGTTTGGTTAAAATATCCTAAGGCACGCGTGCGTTATCAATTTATTAATCGTCGCCGGGAGGATGTCTTTACTGAAGAGGCGGTTCATATAATACGTGAGCGCATCATGCGATTGGCGGACTGCTGCTTGACGGAGGGAGAATTGCAATTTTTAGCAGAGTTACCTTTTATTCGCTTTGATTTTATTGAATTCTTGCGTGGCTTTACGCTTAGCGCGGAAGACGTGAAAGTTGAGTTCGAAGACGGGCATTTGCATTTATGGATTGAAGGAACATGGGTGAATACGATCCTCTGGGAAGTCCCCTTGATGGCCATCATCAGTGAGGTTTATTTTGAGGTGGTGGATACGAATTGGACAAGTGAGTTAAGTGGGTATGCTAAGAAGACAGCTGAAAAGGGGAGGCGTTTAAGTGCAGAGGGTTGTAACTTTTTCGACTTTGGCACACGCCGTCGTCGTAGTTATGCGTATCAGGATGCGGTCGTAGCTGCTTTTAATGACGTGGGCGGGACTTTTGGCGGCACTAGTAATCTGCATTTTGCGATGAAGTATGGATTGCGTCCGATTGGGACGATGGCGCACGAGTGGATTATGGGGCACGCAGGCTTAGGGCGGGTAGAGACCGCGAATCAAGTCGCCTTAGATGCTTGGCTTGAGGTCTATCAGGGGCAGTTGGATACTGCCCTGACAGATACGTATACAACTGAGTTCTTCCTGCAAAACATTCGCGGCCGCCTTGCGCAGACTTACGATGCCTTGCGGCACGATAGTGAATGTCCCTTGGGATTTGCTGATAAGGTGCTTCAATTCTATGCCGATGAAGGTATCGATCCGGCTGAAAAGGGAATTGTTTTTAGTGATAGCCTGAATGTGGACAAAGCAGTCGAGATCAATCGTCATGTTGCTGGACGGACGAAGGCTTGGTTCGGTATCGGGACTCATTTCACTAATGACTTTGGCGATAGTCGTGCGCTGAACATCGTGATCAAGTTGTATGAGGTGGACGGAGTGGAGGTGGCGAAGATCAGCGACAATCCAATCAAGGCGAGTGGCGATCCGCTGGCTGTACAACGTAGTCTTGAGGCGATACAAGCAGCAGCCGTAAAATTAGCATGAGAAAGCACATACACATCGGAGCCGCTGCGCTCAATACAACGCCAAAGGATTGGAGCGGGAATACCGACATGATTCTTGCGGTGATCGACGAAGCGAAGCGGCGAGGTTTGGGTTTGCTCTGTTTGCCCGAACTGGTGACTACGGGCTATGGCTGTGAGGATGAGTTTCATGCACCCTATGTCTCCGAGTGGGCTATGCGTATTCTGTTGGAAAAAATCATTCCAGCCACGCGTGAGATCGCGGTCACGGTGGGGCTGCCCATTCGTAGGCATGGGGCAACTTACAACGCGATCGCGGTGGTGGTGAATGCAGAGTTGCTTGGCTTTGCGGTGAAACAAAATCTAGCGGGTGATGGTATTCACTATGAGCCACGTTTTTTTAAGGCATGGCCGAGCGGACACGTAGAACACTATGATTTTGATGGAGGCCGTTGCTTGATTGGAGATCTCGTCTTCGAAATCGATGGGCTTCGGGTAGGCTTCGAGATTTGTGAAGATGCTTGGGTGGCTGGCCGCCCAGGTGTGGAGTTGGCTCAGCGGGCGGTGGATGTTATTTTGAATCCATCGGCGAGTCATTTTTCGTTTGGAAAGAGTCGGATTCGCGAGCGTTTTGTTCAGGAGGGCTCACGCGCCTTCCATTGTGTCTATGTCTATGCTAATCTGATCGGCAACGAAGCTGGGCGTGCGATTTACGACGGTGATTGCCTGATCGCGACACAAGGTGCGATTGTTGCACGCACGGAGCCTTTTCAGTTCCAAGACTACTTACTGATTGATGCAGTGGTCGATGTGGAAGCGAATCGAGTGAACCGAAACCGTCAGGCTAGCTATCGTCCTGCATTTGATGCAGTCGAGCGTCTCAGTGTGAGCGAGTGGCAGGTATGGACGGAGGCCGCCTTTACGAAAGCCGTGCCGATGCGCACAGCTTACACACAAAACGAGGAGTTTTACCGTGCCGTCACGCTGGGACTATTCGACTATATGCGTAAGGCGCGCACAAATGGATTTGCGATTTCGCTCAGTGGCGGTGCTGATTCGGCCGCCTGCCTGGCTTTGGTTTATCTGATGGCGAAGACAGTGCTGCAGGAGAACCCTCAACACCCTTATGTGCGGCAACTCTTAGGAGATGCGGATACGACGACTGAGGCCTTGATGCGGCGCATCTGTGTCTGTGCGTATCAGGGCACGATCAATAGCTCGGACACGACGGAAGACGCGGCTCGTGTCTTAGCGGAGGAGACGGGCGCGCAATTCGTCTCGATCAACGTGCAAGCCCTGGTCGATGAGTACGAGACGATTCTCAGTGGTTACCTCGGGCGTCCGCTCAACTGGGAGACCGATGATATTAGTCGACAGAATATTCAGGCCCGCTGCCGAGCGCCGGGAATTTGGGCGATGGCCAATGCCAGTAACTACCTCTTGCTCTCGACCAGCAACCGCAGTGAAGCAGCGGTGGGGTATTGTACCATGGACGGGGATACGGCGGGGAGTCTGTCGCCGGTCGCTGGGATTGATAAAACATTCCTGCGGCAATGGTTGGTTTGGGCGGAGCGGGAGCACTTGCCGAGTTTGCAGATTGTCAACGGTCTCAACCCGACAGCGGAGCTGCGCCCACTCAGTGCCGACCAAACGGATGAGGAAGACTTGATGCCTTATCCCATTCTGAATCGTATTCAAAAGTTAGCAGTGGTGCAAAAAAAGAGCCCCCGCGCCATCTTTGATTGCTTGCAGGATGAAGTCGAGGGGGCAAGTGCGGAGCAGACATTCGCGTGGTTGAAGCGCTACTTTAGTTTGTGGAGTCGTAATCAATGGAAACGGGAGCGGTACGCTCCGAGTTTTCATGTCGACGACGAGAATCTCGATCCGCGCAGTTGGTGCCGATATCCAATCCTTTCCGGAGGTTATATCGACGAGCTTGCGGAGTTGGAGGCTTTTGTTTTCACTTTGAAAGGAAATTAAGCGACTATGCCATCATCTAGAAAAGCAGCCAGACCGACAGAGTTATCCTCGTTTATTGTATCCGTGGATAGCGTCATCTTTGCCTATATGAACCAGGCGGTGTATATCCCGCTCATTATGCGTGCGGTTGAGCCGTTCCAGGATTGTTGGAGTCTGCCTGGAGGGCCGATTTTAGAGAAAGAAACGCCGGAGTCTGCTTGCTTGCGGAAGCTCGAAGAAGACATGGGTTTGAAGGTCGAGTATTTGGAGCAGCTTTATACCTTTGGTGCGCCCGATCGTGACCCGCGAAAGCGTGCCTTTAGTATCAGTTATTTTGCGCTGATCGCCGAGAGTGAGGAGCCTCTTTCATGGGGGCAGGATTCTCGGACGGCGCAATGGTTTCATATCGATCAACTGCCCGAAGTCGGCTGGGCTTTCGACCACCAGCAAATTGTTCAGATGGCGATCAAACGGCTAAGAGCCAAGCTGAGCTATGAGCCTGTCGGGCTGAGCCTGTTGGCTGAGGAGTTCAGTCTGTCTGAATTGAAGCGTATTTACGATGTCATCCTCGGCACCGAATTGGATCGACGGAATTTCCAGAAGAAACTAAAATCGACTGGCCTGTTGATCCCGACCCGCACTGTTCCCAGTCCCCGTGGTAAACCGAGCCAGTTGTATCGCTTCGACGAAGCGCGTTATCAGCAGCTCAAGGAGGAGGGGCTCTCCTTCGGGTTTTGAGCCATTGCATCCCTGTCGTCCTCGAAAACATGAACAGAAGAAAGCTGCTTCACGGTCTCGGTCGACGGCGCTAGCGCATTATCGCTACACTAACTCGATGTGAAAGATTTATTTGTTAGAGTACTAGCTGTAGCCTACGCCGAGACCGCGCAGCCAGGACACGGCGACGCCGGCGAGGAGACCCAGGCTGAAGATCGGGCTATCGTTGGGGAGACCCGCGGGCAAGGCGATTGAAGCCGCGAAATAAAAAGCCGCGAAGGTGCTGACAGTCGCCACTCCATAGTAGGCGAATTTTCCGGTATGATGATCGTTCGTTAAGGCGGCTGCGTTGCAGACGCCCGCGAATAGGAAAATCAGGGCGAGGTGGCCCGCGTCGGTCGGGTTGATTACGAGCCCGGAGAGGATGGCGAGTAAGGACATGACCAGGCAGCCTCCTACGGCAATCCCTTCTAGACGTTCCATGGTGCGGAGCGCGCGGCGGGCGAATTTGTCCAGAACGATAAAAAAAGTGCTGAGCCCCCGTGCCAGATGGGACCACAGTGCGAAGACGAGCCAAAGCCCGATGATTACATTTCCCAAAACTGGAGAAAATCCGGAAACGCTGTTATAGGCGATCTTATAGAAGATGAAGCCGCCGATGAGGATCGCGGTTTGTTTTCCCGACGTGAACTGGTTCATGAAGTTTGCGAACCGCAACTGCAGGCGGTAGGGCACCGAGCGTGCGCGGAAGCTCTCGATTAGTCCGAGGCGTGCGTGCTCGTTCATCGGGTTTAAGCGCAGCGCTTCGGTGAAGTGCAGGTTGGCTTTTTTGTGCTCTCCGGACATCAGAGCCTGCCAACCAGCGCTGGAATGGGTGCTGTCGTCGTCGGGGTTGCGGCGGAGTTGTGCCTCGATCAGTTCTTCGTTGTCGGCGCTTTTGCTTTGGAGGAGTAGGGCGGAGGAGAGTGCCTCGCCTGCCATCGTGTTTTCCGAATTGATCGCCAGCGCCCGGCGGGCTGCGACTTCAGCCTGGGCGTTTCGTTCAAGGCGGAGTTGTATGGTGGCCTCGACGGCGTGGGTGAGATCCAGATCGGGATCGAGTTCGGTTGCTTCCTGTGCGACGCTTAGTGCATGCCGTATTTTTTTCTTTTGTCCGGACTTGGCTCCGCTGTTCAGCGCGATGGCGAGCACCGAGCGGGCGAATGCATCTTCGGGTTCGACCGCGACCGCGCGCTCGGCCGCCTCGATCGCGTTTGCGGCGAAGTTTTCCTTCTCGATCCAGCAAAGGGCGAGCATGCTCAAGCTTGCCGCATGGTCGGGAGCCTGCTGGAGCGCATGTTGAAAGGCTTGGATCGCGTCGTCGGTGCGGTGCTGGCTGCGGAGTAGACAGCCGCGTTCGTAGGCGGCTTCCGGGCTTGAGTTGAAATCGGACATCTGTGTGGAAAGTGGTGGTTGTATGCTCTACTTGAGCAGGCCGAGGTATTGGAGTATTTCGTCATACATGCCGCCTTGGTTGGAATAGAGCGCATAGTTTTTCGCGCTATCGAACCAGCTCGCGGTGGTTGGCTTGTGGCGCTTGGCCGCTCTAATGAAGTCTGCAGTTTTGAGAGGGATCACTTTGCCGGACTTCATGGCTTCGGTCAGCACATACTCGGTCGCGAGGTCGAACACGGCTTTGATGTCGGCACCGGAGAATTGGGGCGTTTTTTGGGCCAGTGCCTTTGCGTTGAGCTCTTCGATCGGTTTGTCGGCACGCATGACGTCGATGATAGCGGCTCGGCCCGGGGCGTCAGGAGGGGGCACGAAAAGGGTACGGTCGAAGCGGCCAGGGCGTCGGAATGCAGGGTCGAGGTGCCAGGGGGCATTGGTCGCCCCGAGGACAAGCACGCCATCGTTTTCGGATTGTGCTCCGTCCATCTCGGATAAAAACGCGTTGATCAGGTTTCGCCCCGCACTTTGGCGGAGGTCGCGCCGATCGGCCGCGAGGGCATCGACTTCGTCAAAGAAGAGGACACAGGGCGTGTTTTTGCGGGCGAGTTCGAAAATTCGGTGAATGTTCTTCTCGGAGTTGCCGATCCACATATCGAGGATCTGATGGAGTCCGATGGCGATGAAGTTGGCCTTGATTTCGCCGGCAGTGGCTTTGCTAATCAGAGTCTTGCCGCAGCCCGGGGGGCCGTAGAGTAGGACGCCGCCGCCGATCTTCTTATCGTAGGCCTTGAAGAGATCGGCGTGCTGCATCGGGTAAAGGATCTTCATGCGGATTTCTTCTTTGAGCGCTTCCATCCCGCCGACGCCGTTGAAGTTCAACTTTGGACGTTCGAAATCGGATAGCCCAAGGTCGAAAGCTTCTCCGCCACGTGGTTCGTCGTCGGAATCCTCATACTGTGTGTCTGGGGCTTCGGTTTGGGCATAGGAGCCGTCGTCGCCGATACCCATTCGTTGGGGGCGCTCGGTTTCGGGGGCGTTCTTCAGATCTGCTTCAATGCCGGGGTCTTTCAACGAAGGGTTTTGTTCAATGGCTTTGGTGTATTTTTGACGCGCCAGACTATACTCACTTTCGTTGATGTGTATGTGGGTGAGAATTATGTAAGCCTCGCCGCAATTTGGGCTTTGCTGGAGGATCTGTTCCGCGCGGACGGCCGCTTGGGAGAGTTTTCCTTGCAAGAGTGCCACGCGGGCCGAGCCCAGTCGCGCGTCGAGGTGGTCATTCTCGAGTGAGAGGATTTTTTCGTAAGCTTCGCCAGCCGTGTCGATCATGCCTTCGTCGATGCAGCTTTGCGCATACAGTAGGTTCAAGGGTATGTTATCAGGCGAAAATTGAAGAGCCTGTTTGAGCGCGTTGAGATCGTTGGACATATTCCGAAAGGAGCCGTCGGCGCAGAAAAAGGCAAACTAATTCAGATTAGGTATGGGCTTCGATGAAGCTCGCTATCAGCCATTAAAAGAAGAGAGTGATACTTTCGGCATTTCGCCGAGTATCATGCTCTGTGTTTGTTATGAATATTTTTGAAGACATCAAAAGTCGAAAGCTACTGATTTTTAAAGGCTTGCTCTTTCTCTTCGTCGGGCTCACCGCAGGGTTTGGCTTATTAATGCAGAGTTTTCGATGGGAGACTTTTGTATTGCTAGCTATATTTGGATGGAGCGCTTGTCGCTTCTACTATTTTTTGTTCTACGTCCTGGAACATTACGCGGGGCGTGCACAGAAATACGCGGGTATTTTAGACGCATTGAAATATTTGCTCCGCGGCAAGTGACATTATTAATTCCGCCTGTTCAAAATCTCATTCCCCTCACGAACCAATCCTTAATGAATACGAAAAAAGAGCCATGGCTACTTGTGGGCTTAGCTGTGGGACTCGTGGTTATTTGGCAATTGCCTGGAGGGCATTACTTCATCTACCCATTTACTATTCTCAGCACTTGGTTTCATGAAATGGGGCACGGCCTCATGGCTTGGCTGCTGGGGGGCAAGTTTCTCCAGCTCGAAATCTATCAAAATGGCAGCGGCCTAGCTGTCTATACCTTACCAGTTACGGCATCCAGATTAACCCATGGACTGATCGCGCTAGCGGGGCCGATCGGCCCCGCTAGCGCAGGTGGCCTGTTTATTCTGGCATCATCACACCCTAAAAGATCCCGGATTCTGCTCGTGATCCTAGGCGTGGCTTTGTTGCTTTCTTGCCTCATCTGGGTGCGATCTATTTATGGTATTTTAGTGATCCCGTTGATGGGGAGCTTAGTCTTGTGGGTCGCGCACAAGTGCTCCGTCAAAGTTTCACATTTCGTCGTGAATCTGGTGGGTGTTCAGGCCGCCATGAGCCTTTATCAACATGTCGATTATTTCTTTACCGAATCGGTGACGATCGTGGGAAATATCATGCTCTCGGATACGGGCCAGATGGAGCAAGCTTTCTGGTTGCCCCATTGGTTCTGGGCCATCGTTGCCATTCTCTTCTCTATTGCCACACTGACCCTCAGTATTTGGGTGGCCTATCGGAACTAGCAGTTAAGTTGAGAGAGTTCAGGTTGGAGCGCTCCTTCTGCGAACTTGAGAATAGGGCTTTTCGGATGAGGATTCTTCTTGCAAGCAGAAACTTACGTGCTCAGTCGTTAGCTAGTGAAACTTATTCGTCAGATTAAATTATACTTCAAGAAGGCGAATTCTGATAAAGTATATGAGGTGGATCTCTGTGAGGCTGGGCCGGGGGAGTTTATTGTTAATTTCCGATATGGACGGCGTAATGCACGCCTAAAGGAAGGGACAAAAACGCCATTTCCAGAATCTAAGGCGAAAGCAGAGAATATATTTTCTAAGTTAGTTGCCGCGAAAACTGCGAAGGGCTATCTCATTGTGGATGAAAGTGGGCGTCCAGATCCTGCTCCGAAAATCGAAGATCCAGTGCAATGGGACTCTTTGGAAGGCGATCCGCGCGTAGTGGCTGTCATTGATCGGCTCAAGAGAGGCTATGTTGATGAGGGGTGGAAATTATCACGAGCCGTTTGGAGAGCTGGTCAGTGGAGGTTGAAGCAGGCGATGCCGCTTCTGGCGGCTCTGGTTGATCAGGCTAGAGCGATGAATGCGTGGAGTCTGGCTTGGGCGATCGGTCAAATTGGAGAGAGTGAGCACTGCCCACTCATTGATCGACTGATCTCCAACAGCCCAAAGGATCGATCATTAAGAAAAATTGCACGTGAGGCGAAGTTGAGGCTACTCGTGAATGCGGATCGTGAAGCGTTTATTGCGGATGTTAGAAGTGATTTGCCGTCTGCCCTCCGAGACGCTCTCGAAAGCGATTCTGTTGTGAGCCTTTCAGATGCCATTCGGGAAGCGGTTGAGGCGGGCGATGGCAGTCCGGATTTATCTGCCGATCTCTTTTTAATCAGTTCGGACACTCCCAGCGTTAGAGAAGCGCTCTACTCGGTTGCTAAGTCCATCGACACCCGTAAGAATGGGATGCTTCTGTTGCGGCAGCTTTTTAAGGCCGCCGAGTTCCGACTTGATGCAGAGATCTATGGAGTGATCGCTCAACGGTTCGAGTCGGACTTTGGGAATGGTTTTGGTAGATACGATTTCGCGTCGGGGAAGTATACGCGTCCTGGGTTTTCAACGACGACTAAGCAATATTTTCGTAGACGAATTTATCGCACGCTTAAGCAGGCAGGCGCGGATGACGACGCTGCGACTTTCATCCCTTTAGCCACAGGCATTCTTCTTGCATATGATGATTCTGTGGATCGACCGCAATCGTCGAATCTCAGTAGGTATTTTTACGACCCTAAAACACGTCGTATGGATCAAAGAGTTATCCATTACCCTCCGAGAAATGAGTGCAACAGTTTCGTATATATACTGAGGGGGAAATCCCAGGTTCTAAAGCAACCTGAGAAATCTTTGAGCTGGCAGTATGTTGGCGAGTCACTTCCCGCAGCAGAGCGCGAAGAAGTCTTTCCTCACCTTTGGGATGCAGCGCCCGAAGCTATTATGCACTTGTTGCTACAATCTCGCTCTGCAGAGGTTCAGGATTTCGCGCTTCGAGTTTGGAATGATCACTCGGATTGGATCGCGGATGCTGAGCTTTCATTCGTCATTGGTATTGTCTCTTCCTGGTATGAGCCGACTGCAAGACTAGGTCTAGAAATCGCTCGGTCGCTATGGGATCCGGATTCTCCACAGGAGATACTTCTGCTTGCGATGCTTGATTCTGAGTCCACCGAAGCGTGTGAGTTGGGAGGCCAATGGTTGAAGCAGATTCAGCAAAAGCTCAACGGTTTTCCCGATTTGGTGTCTCGTATTATTTTTGTCAGTTCTGAGTCTAGTCGTCAAGTTGTGAGGGATTGTTTGGCGGCAGCGTCTTTGAACCTTGAAGTTAAGGAAAAGATTGTTGCTAGGGCGATTTCAGCGCTTCTATCGCTTTCGGGTGATGAGGAAGATTCGACGCGCGCGCAATTTGCGGTCGATGTTTTGCATGTTTTCGCCGCTCAGCAACTGAGAGCCCTGCCGATCAGGCACCTGGCGGAGTTTTCTATTCATCCACTTGAACAATTACAAGTTTTAGGCGCTCAAATTTTGATAGCTCAAGATATTGCCGCGACTTTACCTCAAGAACTTCTTCTTGCCCCGCTATCATCCGACTTTGCTTCGGTTCGAAGGCTTGGGTTAGAACTCTTGAAATCATTGACGGACTCTTTGCTGGTCGTGCGCTCGGAGGTTTTGGCTGGCTGTGCGGTTTCTGAGCATGCGGATTTGAGGGAGCATGTTCGCCCGCTAATCAAGCGGCTTGCGCTGAAGAATTCGGATTTCTGTAAAGAACTGGTCGAGCAATGGTATCCTCTGTTGCTACGAGCTGAGATCATTGAAGGGATACATGCCGACCTCTACGAATTGCTTACAGATTCGCTGGCGGCTCATTTGGATGCCATTCCCGCTGACTCATATTCTCGTATGTTAGATTCGCAGTATGCTCAGGCTCAAGCTCTCGGGTTTACGCTATTAAAGCGAAATGCGGATCTCAATGAGGTGAGTCTTGGGCGGTTGGTTGAATGGGCGGGGCATCCACACGCTGAGCTTCGCCAATATGTTTGGAATCACTTTATGGCGACGCCTCATTTAATTAGAGAGAACCTCGGAGACTGTCTTGAATTATTGGAGAGCGACTGGGCCGACTCTAAACAGCATGCGATGGTGTTCTTTCGCGAGGTTGTAGAAGAGGCAGATTGGAAGCCTGAATCGCTCGTATCTATTTGTGATTCAACGCAAGTGGATGTTCAGGACTTCGGCAGGGAGATGATCACTCGCCGGTTTAAGGATGAAGATGGCCCGTATTTCCTGATGCAGCTTAGTCAGCATCCGAGCACTGAGCTGCAGATATTTGCGAGTAATTATTTAATACGCTATGCGGTCGATCAACCGGATCGTATCGCATTGTTGGAACCTTATTTCCGCACAGTTTTAACTAAAATCGGAGCCGGTCGGATCGCGAAGCAGCGTATTTTTTCGATCATCGAACAGGAGTCGATGAAAGATCGCGGCACTGCGGAATTAGCGGTTCAGCTACTTGATCGTATCTCTGCAACCATGGCGATTGGTGATAAGGCCTCGTGTATTTACATATTGCAGAACATTGCGCGCGAATGGCCCGATCTCGAGAGTCCTTTAGCTTTCGCAGTGCCGCCTGTCAGGCAACCGTTTACTGTTTAACAAATGCTTTTCGAATTTAAATACAAGGGCGCTTCGCGCGTCCGGTCGAACGCCTCTAGCACGAGTCTATCGTTCGTCCCGGATGCGGGGCGGGCGCCGACATGGTTCAATGGTCAAGTTCGGCAGAAGCTCCTCTTTCGCGAAGCGATTTCAGCGCTGCACGATGTCGTCATTTCCGATTTGCGTTTTAAGCCGAAAGATCGTGAAGACTACAAGCGTTGGGCATCACAACAGGAAGATGTCTGGCTCGCTGAAAGTCTCGCTGGGAAAGAGGGGCGAAAGGAAAAAATCGCGGAATTGAGAGCAGAGCTGGACTCCGTGAATAAGGAGAAGAAGGCACACATGGGCGCCTTCTACCAGGCGCGTAGTGAGTATTACAATTACCTGTACAAGCATAATAAGGCTTGGTGGTTCGTGCTCGATCCGGTGATCACAGTTCACCCTGATCAAGTTTTTTTTGAGTGTTTTAGCGAAGATGAGTCAACCTACGCGTGCCTGTCCTGTAATCACGATGTCTTCGAGACAGTGGATGATTTTTCCTGCGGCACGACTAATATCGATTACTCTGAAAACCTCTATGGTGACTTTCAAAAGATTCGGGATTATAAAGAAACTTCACTGACGATCGATCCTGAGGGGTTTAATGTCCAAACTGGTGAAGATGACGCTCACCGGGAAGTGAAGATCGATCTCCCGGACTCCTGGGTGCGGGGCTTCTTGCAAGTTAGCTCAGCCATGACCTTAGCTGCCAGTGAATTTGAACTCCATCCGATGGATCTTCACAATATCTGCTTTATTCTGAAACAGAAGAAAGAGAAGTCGGGTCCCCGGTCGCTGCGCTTTATCCTTAACCCCGGGCAGCCGATTAAGATTATTGTAGACCCGTGGAATCTTGAAATAAAATGTCCTCGCTCTGTTTATCTCGGTTCGAGCGATGAAGAGATCCGGATCTGGGGACGTCGGCGTCTCTTGACCTTAGAGCGCCTCATTCCACACGCGGTCTCGATCAAAGTCCGGTTGACTGGTTATGGTCTGCCGTCGTTCTGGATGATCGATCTCGGAGATATCACATACACACTCGGTTTATCAGGCTGGACTGCAAATGATTGGTCGCGAGCCGGGAATTTCGACCTGTTGGCTCCGCGTGGAGCGACTACGCCGGAATTGACCGAAAAAGTGCTTCAAGGCTTGCGCGGGGATTGGCGTAGTTGTTCCAGTGCGCTCGCGCAGAAGCTTCAACTTCCTCATGAGGAGGTGTTGGGCGCTCTAAGCATCTGTGCTCAAGCTGGACGTGTGGTCTACGATCTTAAAAACGAGGTATGGCGTTCTCGTGAACTCACACGCGAGCCGCTCCCTTTAAGCGAACTACGCTACGCGAACGAAAGAGAATCGAGAGCCACTGAGTTATTGAAAAGTGCAAGCGTTCAGCTGCGGACTGAAAAACGTATTGGAGGCACAACTTTAACTGGAACCATTGAGGACAAAAACACTTACATAGTCGAAGCGTTCGTCGATCTTGATGAACGACTGGTTCGAGCCAAATGCTCCTGCAATTTTTATCAACAAAACAAGCTGCGGAGTGGGCCGTGCGAGCACATCCTGGCTCTTCGAATGGCTAAGTCCAGATAGAGAGTATTGAACATAATCCTTTTCCTGAAATATAAATCATTATTATCTTAACAACTGACATAATCTGAACCAAGACATACTAAGACAGTAGCGAGGGGCTGCACTTGCAACCCGGACGGCGTTTCGCCGCTCCATGCATACAGCCTCGCAACGCTTCACTGGTCGACTCGTGACTGTGCGCCACTACACTACCGGTGTGCTAGTTCCGATCCGGCTTCCGTGAAGCGAACTAGCACACCGGTAGTGGTGGCGCTGGAGTTGAGCAGCCCAGTCAATTGAGCTGCACGAAGGGCCCCTTCGCTACTGTCTTAGTATTTCTTGGTTCTTTCCGACGCTCGACCATGGCGAACAAAAGACAAGAACTCTACGACCGCATCCGTCAGTCATCCAAGCAACAGGTTGAGTTGGAAGAGATGGAGCGCTTGGGGTTCTGGCATCCCGAGAACGGGGCTCACAAATTGCCAGCCGAGTTGATTGAGCGCAGTGCCGAATTGTCAAAATCTCTCAATCGCTTGGTTCGGGAAGATAAGCGCTTGGAGAAGCGTGAATTTGCGCTGGCTAAAATACGCAAACAGAAGCTCAAAGAGTCGAGAGAGCGTCAAGCGGAGAACAAGGCCAAGCGTGAAGCTGAGCGATTGGAACGCGCTGAAGCATGGAAAAAACGAAAAAGTGAAGAGATTCTGTTTTTGGGGGCTGAGGTATCTGGAAGTCTCAATCAGATCGAAATCGATCACGCCCGGCTGCAAGGTCAAAATTTACCTCAATTTCTGAACCATCAGCAACTCGCGGAGGCGATGAGCTTGAGTGTCGGAGAATTACGCTTTCTCGCTTACGAGCGAAAAGTCAGTAAAGTCAGCCATTATAAGCGGTTCCAGATACCTAAAAAGGCAGGCGGTACGCGGTTGATCTCGGCTCCGATGCCGCGTTTGAAATCCGCCCAGCATTGGATACTGCAAAACATCATCGAGAAGGTTCCGATGCATGATGCCGCCCACGGCTTTAGGGCAGAGAGAAGTATTCTCACAAATGCCAAGCCGCATGAAGCTTCAGATTGTGTCATCAATTGTGACCTCAAGGATTTCTTTCCCAATATTACGCTTCCTCGAGTCTATGGATTGTTTCACGCCTTAGGTTATTCGAAATCCGTTTCTACGATTTTCGCACTGCTTTGTACGGAGCCACCGGTAGTCGATGCCGAGCTTGATGGCGAAACGTGGCACATCGCCACTTCTGTCAGGCACCTCCCCCAAGGCGCTCCAACGAGCCCAGGGATTACAAATCTTCTTTGCCGTCGTCTCGACGCGCGTTTGACGGGAATCGCAAAGAAGCACGGTTTTACGTACACTCGGTATGCGGACGACCTAACCTTTTCCGGGAGTGGCAAGAATACGCGGATTGATTCGCGAAAGATACTGTGGCATGTTCGGAAAGTAGTGGAAGAAGAAGGCTTTATCGTTCACCCCGATAAAGTCCGTTCAATGGGGGCGGGGCGTCGACAGGAAGTTACCGGTCTAACAGTCAATGAAAAGGTGGGTGTATCCCGCCACGATGTGCGTAATTTTAGAAGTCTGCTTCATCGTCTTGATACTCAAGGAGTCGAAGCCTGCACATGGCGTGGCGCTTCAGATCGAATTCTAGCTAAGATCGATGGATATGCGTCTTACTTGAAGATGGTCGATGCGGAAAGGTATGCCAGCCTGTGTGCGAGGGCAGAAGAGTTATTGGCACGAAACCAATACACTCATGTCATTCGGCATCCCAAGAAAAAGCCTACTGCGCCGGCGCCACTCCCGCATGTCGGGATATTCCGGCGGCTTTTAAATAAGATACTCGGCAAGTAAGTTTCGCAGATTTTAAATAAGCGTGAGGGCTGAGTGCTCTATTCTAATTGGTCATGAGTTATGTTTTACAGCACTCCAATCAAGGTCGAATCGGCTGAGGTATTTCTTCAAGCGATCGGAGTCATTGCTGGAGGTCTTCTTGAGGCGTGATGCCCCGTAGAGGCGTCGACCTGCTTCGGAGAGTGTGCGGCAGCTTTGGCAGATTTTGAGCACGGATTCGAGTTGGAGGCGGTCAAACAGGTCGATTTCCTGGAGTGCTTCGGCTGGCATCAGTTTTTCCAGCAGGCCAGTCGTCGAATTGCTGGTTTTCCAGCTTTGTTGGAGTCTTTTTATTTCCTGTTCGACGTTGGTTTGGTTGATGCGTTGCTCGCTGGCGAGTGTGGCCATGCGAATGACGGAGGCGTTGAGATCCCGAAAGTTTCCATCCCAAGAGGCGTCCGCAGCTTGTCCGAATTTTAGATAGCTGGTGTGCGCTTCCTTGTTGAATCGAACCTTCCGCCCGTTGGACTGTTCGAAGCGCTTGAGTTCGTATTCGAGGTTGGGGGCGATGTCTTCCCGGCGCTGTGCCAGTCCGGGCATCTGATACGTCCAGAGGTTGATTCTGGCTAGTAAGTCTCCGCGAAAGCGTCCTTCGGCGACCTCTTTGAGTAGGTCGCGGTTGGTGCCTGCGATCAGTTGGAAGTCGCTTGATATTTCGTCGTCGGCTCCGAGTCGTCGAAAGTGTTTCTCTTCGACCGCGTGGAGCAGCATGGCTTGTTCATCGAGGCCGAGCTCGCCGATTTCATCTAAAAAGAGTAGGCCTTTATCGGCTGCCTTGAGCAGGCCGGTACGTTCATTGGCAGCACCAGTGAAGGCACCTTTGACGTGTCCGAATAGGGTGGAGATGGCGCTGTCCCCGCGAAGTGTGCCGCAGTTGACGGCGACGAAGTTACCTTCGATTTGGTTACGCGTTTTTTTTAGGGAAAAGATACGCTTGGCTAGTTGAGATTTGCCAGCACCGGTCGGCCCAGTCAGTAGGATCGGTTCGCGCGAGCGAATGGCGACCCGCTCGATCTCTTCGATCATGGCGTTGAAGGCGTCATTTTTGGTTTCGATTCCGCTTTTAAGAAAAGTGAGTCCTTCGGTGGCGTCTTGTTTGTAGCGCGCGGCCAGCTTGTCGTAACGGGAGAGGTCGAGATCGATAATGGAGTAGTTGCCGATGGAATCGCCGGATGACCGCTTGGGGGGCGCGGTTTGGATAATCTTGGCGGGCAGGTGTCGCGATTCGGTCAGTAGAAACCAGCAGATCTGAGCTACGTGTGTGCCGGTAGTCAGGTGCACGAGGTAGTCTTCTTCATCCAGATTGAAAGGGTAGTTTTGGCAGAAGTCGTGTAGTTTGACGTAGACCTCTTCAAAGTCCCAAGGGTCAATCCATTCGATTTCGTGAGTCTGCGTAGTTGTCTCCGGCGAGATGGTGGCGATGTCCGCTACAATCTCACCTGTGAGTGCGCGATCGCTTTCGGTGTGAACCAGTTCGAGCCGGTCTATGATCAAGTCCTCTTGCTGGCAGAGCGAAACTGTAGGCCGCCAGCGATCCCAGCGTTGGTGGAATTTCGCTTTATCCATGACTGTACCAACCAGACTGATGCAAACTGTACGCTTATTCATGGTTATATAAAATATTATAAAATTGTAGAATACAATATAGTTGCAAGGTGGATTTTATTCTGGGTGAAACTGGGTTTGGGGTAAATGTAATGTTTTAAACTCCTGGTATGTAGTTGGATGCGTGTCTGTTGGTGGTGGTTTGCATTATGTTGGCATGCCATGTGTTATAGATAAATTGCAGTCGCAAGACGAGGGAGCCAGACATTGGGGGTCCTGGCTCCCTATCCGATCGGGGGCATTCACCATTTTAATCAGTTTAACAGTAGATAAAGATGACACAGATTCAGAATAAACACATAATGATCGATGGTTCTGCCGGTGAGGGGGGCGGGCAGGTATTGCGAAGTGCTTTGTCACTTTCGATCCTCACCGGGCGACCGTTTGCGATGACAGAGATTCGTGGGAAGCGCCGTAAGCCTGGCTTGATGCGTCAGCATTTGACTGCGGTTCGGGCGGCGACCGTGATCTCAAGCGCGAAGGTGGTCGGGGATTCGATCAAGTCGATGGAGCTCGAATTCACGCCTCAGGCAGTCCGTGGTGGTCGATATGAGTTTGCGGTTGGCTCGGGCGGGAGTGCGATGCTGATCCTGCAGACCATTCTATTGCCTTTGTGTTTTGCGGACTCGCCGAGTGAGGTCGTCATCGAGGGGGGAACTCATAACCCGATGGCACCTCCCTTTGATTTTATTCAAAGGGTCTATTTGCCGATTCTAGAGCGTATGGGGGCTCAGGTGAACTTGCGCCTTGAGCAGATGGGATTTTATCCTGCCGGGGGCGGAAAAATCGTCGCTACGATCGAGCCAATCAAAGCTCTGAAGTCACTCGTTCTTGACGAACGTGGGGCTCTGCTCGGTCGGAATGCGCGTGCGATCGCCAATCATTTGCCCGCTTCGATCGCGGAGCGCGAATTGGTTGTTGTCCGAGATCGCTTAGATTTGTCGGAGGAAGATACCTCGGCCGCTCATTTCGATCCCGCGCCGGGTATGGGCAATGTCCTCTTGCTCGATCTTAAATACGAAGCGCTCACTGAAGTCTTTACCGGCTTTGGAGAGAATGGGATTTCTGCTGAAAAGGTTGTGGGCAAGGTCTGCACGGCAGTGGAACGTTATCTTAAATCGACGGCACCCGTGGGCGACTACCTCGCGGATCAACTTTTGTTGCCATTTGCGTTGGCTGGTGGAGGCCGGTTCACGTGCACCGCCTTAACCAAGCATTTCAAAACCAACGTTCAAACCATTGAACGATTTCTAAAAATAAAAATTCAAGCCGAACGTGAGGAGCGCCTTGCGTGGAACATCACATTTAAAAAATAAGACAATGAACTCAAAAAAACTATTAGAACTCGGCGTGCCTCATGGTGATCCAATGCAAATCGCCTTTGAAACGATTAAGGAACGTATCGCCAGTGGTGTAGATTCCGAGACAGTCTTGAGCACACTGACCTCCGTTGTGAGCAATGCGTCTGCTTATGCGGACGATGTCGCTTGGGGGGCTTTTGCGCGAAGCATCGGGGATAACTTGTTTATCCCACGCGCTAATCCAGCACCGTGGCAGCAGTGGGGAGTCGATCTGGAGCCCAACTCCGTGCAGCAGATGGTCAATGCCTGCGACTTGCCAGTTGCCGTCGCCGGTGCGCTGATGCCGGACGCCCACCTCGGATATGGTCTACCGATCGGGGGTGTTTTGGCAACCGATCAAGTGGTGATCCCCTTTGCTGTGGGGGTAGATATCGCCTGCCGTATGAAGATGACTGTCCTCGATATTCCAGTTTCGGATTTGGATGATCCCGTCGCGCGTGAACGATTGATCCACGCACTCGAAACGGAAACCCGTTTTGGAATTGGGGCGAATTTCAAGAGCCGTGGAAGTCGAAAGCGTCAACACGGTGTGCTCGACCTCGATTGGGATGTGTCTCCAGTGACGAAGCGCAATAAGGACAAGGCATGGGCGCAGCTCGGAACGAGCGGAAGCGGGAACCACTTTGTCGAGTATGGCGTGTTTGAGGTCGCGGACGACCGTCTCGGCCTGGCGCCGGGTAATTATTTGGCATTGCTTTCGCATAGCGGAAGCCGAGGCACAGGTGCGTCGGTCGCCGACCATTATTCGAAATTGGCACGGCAACGTCACCCCGAATTGCCGAAGGAGCTTTCGCACCTTGCATGGTTGGATATGGATTCTGCCGAGGGCCAGGAATATTGGGCTGCGATGAACCTGATGGGTGAATATGCCGCCGCGAATCACTGGTGTATCCACCATCATATTGCGAAGCACCTGGGTGCCGAGGTCCTGTTTGATTTGGAAAATCACCATAACTTCGCTTGGAAAGAGCGCCATCTGGATCGCGATGTTATCGTGCATCGCAAAGGGGCGACGCCCGCTGGCAAGGGTGTGTTAGGAATTATTCCCGGCTCGATGGCCACGCCCGCCTATATCGTGCGAGGTAAGGGAGTGGCCGCGTCGCTCAATTCAGCCTCACATGGAGCCGGTCGTGTTATGTCGCGCAAGAAAGCTAAGGAGAATCTCGATTGGAAGGTCGCTCAGGCGCTATTGAAGCAGAATGATGTGACCCTATTGTCTGCCGGTATCGATGAAGTACCTATGGTGTATAAGAACATTGAAACGGTGATGAATGC
This sequence comes from Thalassobacterium maritimum, assembly GCF_031127805.1. Classification (NCBI taxonomy): domain Bacteria; kingdom Pseudomonadati; phylum Verrucomicrobiota; class Opitutia; order Puniceicoccales; family Coraliomargaritaceae; genus Thalassobacterium; species Thalassobacterium maritimum. Next base: position 60,115 of record NZ_JARXHW010000020.1, read on the forward strand.
CCAAGATGACCTCGTCGAGAAAATGGGGCGTTTTCATCCACGTATCGTGAAGATGGCACCAGCCGGCGAACGCCCGGAAGACTGATTCTGGGTTCTCGGGAGTTAGTCGGTTGGACTCGGTGTATAAAAATGTGAAAGTGTGAAATATACACATTAAGGTTGACGGTTGCCTTAAGTGTGAATTATACACTTAATCCGTGGAGGCGAAAACAGCACTGATAATTGTCGATTTGAACAATGACTTTCTGCCGGGCGGCGCGTTGGGCGTCGCGGGTGGAGATGTCATTTTGCCGGTTATTAACAAGCTAGCTGGAGGCGGAGATTATGCGATCGTTGTGGCGACGCAGGATTGGCATTTGGGCGATCATGTATCTTTTGAGACTTGGCCCGCTCACTGTGTGGCGGGCACTTTTGGTGCGGAGCTGCATGCGGATTTGAATCAGGCTAATGTGCATGCGGTCATTCGCAAGGGCTTCGATCAGGACGTTGATAGCTACAGCGGTTTTTACGATGAGCGAGGGGCGACCAATGGATTGGCCGAACTGTTGAAAGCACGCGGGATCGAGTGCGTCGATATCGTTGGGATTGCCACTGATTACTGCGTGAAGGCGACTGCCATCGATGCCGTTCTACGAGCAGGACTCAAGGCGCGGGTTTTGCTTGAGGCCTGCCGTGGGGTTGGGGTGCACCCAGGCGATATTGATCAGGCTATCGAGGCAATGCGCACCGCGGGTGTAGAAATCGTGGACGGAACTTTATGAGAGCAATCAAACATACAATCTTGAGTGATACCAAATGGCTGAAATTGGTGGAGGCTGAAGCCGAGATCCAGGGGCGCACCAAGCAGTGGGTTTATTGTAGTCGTCGCAGAGATGTTGAGCAGCCGATTAAAACACCCGATGCGGTGGTGATTGTTCCCTTCGTGAAGCATCCGGAAGGGACCCAATTACTACTTGTTCGTGAGTATCGCATGCCGATCAACCAAACGATGATAGCCTTGCCAGCTGGTCTCGTTGATCCAGGAGAAAGGTGTGAGTCGACAGCTGAGCGTGAGCTTTTGGAAGAGACTGGCTATGCGGTCACCGCGGTTCTGGATAAGAGTCCGCCGACCCTATTTCCATCTGCGGGGCTGACCGATGAGTGCTTTCAATTTGTATTTGTGGAAGCGGAGTATCGTGGTCCAGCTGCGCCGGAAGCTTCTGAAGAAATTGAAGTCGTGCCTGTCACCATCGAGGGCTTACGTGCTTTAATGGCGGGAACCTCTGCGTTTTGTGGCCGTACTTGGCCGCTTTGTTATCAATACTTACAAATGAGTAAATTCCCGATTTAAAATGATTACACTGAATGATAAACTTTCCGGCTGTCTGCTAGGCCTTGCTTGTGGTGATGCGGTTGGCACGACCGTTGAGTTTAAAGAGCGAGGCGCTTTTGAGCCCTTGACCGATATGGTAGGTGGTGGACCTTTTGATTTAAAGCCAGGAGAGTGGACGGACGATACCTCGATGGCGCTTTGCTTGGCCACGAGTTTGATCGAATGTGATGGCTTTGATGCAGGGGATCAGATGGAGCGCTATTGTCGCTGGCATCGCGAGGGTTATCTTTCATCGAATGGAACGTGTTTTGATATTGGAGGGACGGTTCAGGCGGCATTAAGACTATATCGTTTTTCAGGTAACCCATTTGCGGGTTCTACGGATGAGTTTTCTGCGGGAAATGGATCGATTATGCGTTTAGCGCCTATTCCGATCTTTTATTCGAATTTGGAAGAGGTGATCCATTTTGCTGCGGAGAGCTCGCGAACGACGCATGGCGCCGAGGAATGTGTTGCAGCCTGTCAGCTGTTGGGGGCGATGTTGCACCAAGCCTTACGTGGTGATTCCAAAGAGGAGATTCTATTTGGTGCCCATTTTTCGCAAGATTCGAGGCTTCAATTGCCCCCGAAAATTGAGGCGATTGCACGTGGAGACTATCGTGGGAAATTATCTGATAACATCCGTGGCAGTGGATACGTCACCGATTGTTTGGAGGCGGCACTTTGGTGTTTCTATCAAACAAATAGCTATCGTGAGGCGGTGCTGTATGCTGCTAATTTAGGCAGTGATGCCGATACGACTGCTGCGGTATGTGGGCAGATCGCTGGTGCTTATTACGGCGCGGCAGGCATTCCTGCTGACTGGCGGGCTCGAATTGCCAAGTCCTATCTAATCGAATCTTTAGTCGAAGGGCTGATCGATGCGCGCAAAAAATGAGAAACAAAGGTGAAATTTCCGGCTTAGTCTGGGGCACTGCGGTGGGCGATTCGCTCGGCTTGCCCGCCGAAGGGATATCGCCGGCTGAGATTAAGAAGTTGGGCTGGCATGACAACTGGAAGCATCGCTTTATTTGTGGCAGAGGTATGCTAAGCGATGATACCGAGCATACCTTGATGGTGTTGGAGGCTTTGACAGCAGCGATCCTTGGAGCGTTGGCCGGTGCCCAGTTGGGTCGTTCGGGCATTCCTGATGAATGGGTTGACCCCATAAACGATTGGCCCAAAGGAAAATTGTTTATTAAAGCTCACATACAATGCATTCACGATGGGAGAGTCGCCCGTTCTCCGTGTTTCTTGTTACAGCTCGCGCGTAATCTAATTTTTTTGATCATCATCTTGCTTAACGGTCTGACGCGGTTAATCCCATTTCGGATGCGTAAAATGTTATTCACTGATTAGGTCTTATTGTTATTAAGAATGACTGCATTTGAAGTAATTGCGAACGGTATAAATGCGGTCTCTGTGGTACTGGCTGCGAGAAATAGCGTCCACACTTGGTGGACTGGAGTTATTGGGTGTGTCTTGTTTGGGATCCTTTTCTTTGGTGCTCAATTGTATGCGGATGCCACTCTTCAAATATTTTTTATTATGACTTGTCTCTTTGGTTGGCTCAAGTGGACCAAGGGGGATGAGGGGGCGCCGGCTCCAGTAAAACGAAGCGGAGCTCGTTTGCTAAGTCTCATGGCAGGCTCGGGTGTCCTAGTGACGCTTGCTTATGGCTTTCTTTTGCATGTCTATACGGATGCGTATGCGCCATTTCTGGATTCTACGGTTTTGGCCTTTAGTGTGTTGGGGCAATTGTTACTCATGCAGCGTAGAATCGAAACTTGGTGGTGTTGGATTTTAGTGGATATCATTGCCGTGCCGCTCTTCGCATCACGGGGATTGTATGTAACCTCTGTGCTGTATGCGGCCTTTCTAGCCAATGCGGTGTTCGGATTGCTCCGGTGGAAACGGGAAATGAGGAAAGCATGAGTTATCTATATGCTCGAGGCTTAGTTGTAGGGAAGTTTTCGCCGCTACATTTAGGGCATGAATCATTGATTCGAGCGGCATTGGAACGGTGTGAGCGTGTATACTTAATTTCATACTCGAACCCAGAGTTTTCAGGATGTGAGCGGGCTCATCGGGAGCGATGGCTCAAGCTTCGTTTTCCGAATGTTCATTCAATTGTTATAGATGCCGAGAATGTTTCCTGCATGCTCGGTTCCGTGGGGTGGGACTACTTGCCTAGCAATGAAGCGGCTGCCGAAGTGCACCGTAAACTGTGCGCTGATATTTGCCTGCAAATTTTTAAGACCTCTGTGGATGTCGTTTTTAGTAGCGAGGATTATGGGGCAGGATTTGCCCGATATCTATCAGGTGCATTCAGTGTTTATTATTGTGCGCCAGTTGAAGTTGAAAGTATCTGTTTAGATCCTTCGCGGCGGCGGTTACCAATTTCTGGTTCACAGATACGTGCGAATCCTCATCAGCATCGCGCTTATTTGAGCTCCGAAGTTTATTGTGATTTTGTGGAAAAGGTATGCTTCTTGGGGGGCGAATCGACGGGGAAAAGCACTTTATCCCGTCTAGCGGCCGAAAGGTTTGGTACGGAGTATGTGGCTGAGTATGGCCGGACACTGTGGGAAGCGCAGTCTGGTCTCTTGCTATACTCGGATATGTTGAAAATTGCTCAGGTTCAAATTGAGCAAGAGCAGCAGGCATCTATGTCAGCGAATCGTTATTTATTTTGCGATACGTCTCCTTTGACGACGCTTCTTTATAGCGACGAAATGTTTGGAGAGGTCGATGACGCGTTGGAAGTTTTAGCGAACCGTCAATATGAGCATATTTTTCTGTGTGAACCTGACTTTGATTTTGTTCAGGATGGAACTCGAAAAGACGACTCATTCCGCCGCTACCAACACGATTGGTATATCCGGGAATTGAATAAGCGTGGACACCATTATATTCAGCTAAAGGGATCCATCGCGGAAAGACTCAAGGTGATCGAGTCGGTTCTATCGTGAACTGAGATTTTCAATAGCAAGGGGGCTGTCTAGTTTCCAATATAATAGAATGTGCTTAGCGCTATATGGTCTGTTCCCCCCGCGATTTCACAGTGAGTTCATAATGTTTTCAAAGAAGGGTTCTAGGATGGGGGACGATGAAAACAATTCTATGCTTCTTCTTATTCAGTGTCGGTTTGAGCGCGTTGGGTGCTGCGGGCGACATTTCGCAGGCGACGGTGACCTTGCCCTATTCCGAATTGCGGGGCCTGCTGGAGCGGGCTCAAGCTGCCAGCGACGACCGCGTGCCGCCCAAGCCGCCGGTGGACGTGTGGGTGCAGTCGGCGAATTATGTGGTCGATTGCACGGATCTGGCTGCGGTCAGTTTGCAGGCTCGTTTCAGTGTGGTGAACCTTTCGGATACCTGGCAAGCGGTCTTTTTAGTTAAGGACAGTGAGGGCATCCGTTCGCTGGATCCGCCGGATGCGAAACTGGTGCCGATGGATGGCGGTCGTTGTTTACTCTTGGAGCCGAAAGCTGCGTCTACTGTGACGCTGGGGCTGCAGGCTGCGCCAGTGCAGCGTTCGCAGCGGGGTCAATTGCTTGCTGATTTTATGACGGTGGGGGCGGGACAGTCGACTCTTGAGCTTCGGCATGCGGAGGATCCAGCGGCTATCATTGTGACGGGGGCAGTTGCTGCGAATCGTGAGAAGACAAAATTCAGTTTACCGGCGTCTGGTGGGTCTGTGAAGGTCAAGTTGTATGCGCCCGAGGCGATGCAGCCGACGCAGTGGCAAGCTTCGGCGAAGCACTGGATTCGTGATCTGGGGGGCGTGATGCAGGTGAGCTGTCACTTGCGGCTGAATGCGACTGACGGTGGCCTGACGTCCAGGGCGCAAGTACGCTTGGCGAGTCCTGCCAGTGTGAATTCTGTGGCGGACTTCGGCCGCGGTGGTGGCGTGCGTGATTCGATTGAGATGACCGCTCAAGGGCCGATCTTACACTTGGAGTGGCCACACGACGAGGCGACCACACGGGAAGTGATGATTCAATATGCCGTGCCGATCGATCTGGTGGCGGAGCAGTTCGCGGTGCCGCTTGTGAGGGTGGAGGGCGCGAAGAAGACCGACAGCGCATGCTATCTTTCCGACTTCGATGGGGTCGAGGTGACGCCAGCTGCCGGGGCGTGGATGCCGCTCGGGCGCTTGCCCGATTGGATGGGGGCGTCCGTGCGGATTGAGAAGCTGAGGTATCTCACGCTTTCGGATACAGCGGCCTTAGAACTATCTGCGCGGCCACTGCCACGGGTGAAAACCGCTTCGGCCACGGTGGAGACGGCGGAGTATGTCAGCGAGTTGGTGCCCGAGGGGAGTCTGTTGCACCGAGCCAAGCTTGTGATCGAACACGCCGACGCGGCTGAATACCGTTTCGTGCTGCCGGCAGGTGGTAAACTGCTGTCTAGTTCGATCAACGGTCGCTCGATGGATCCGTTGTTGGCGGAAGATGGCGGGCTGATCCTTAATTTGCCCAAAGGCAGTGGGACACATTCCAAGACCACAGTGGGCTATGTCTTTACCAGCAAAGGGCCAAAGATGAATCCCGTTGAGGGCAGAGTATCACTGGAGCTGCCGCGCACGCCCTTGTTTGTGCACCGCTTGATCTGGCAGCTGCAGTTGCCCAGTGAATATCAGGCCACCGCACTGGAGGGGAACGTCGTGATCGACGCCGGAGATGCACAAGGCGGATCGGTGCGTCTGAGTAAACAGATCTATGACGACGAAGCACCGGTGGCTTCGCTCTATTACACACGCCGAGACCTGGAGCGCTGAAGCTTTATTTGTAGGGGCTTCACTTGTGACGCCCGCCGAAGCAAAGCACGCAAACACGATGGTCTTCACCAGTGAAGTCTCTGCGAGAGATGACCTCAAATAACAACTACAAAATTATGCACAAATACACACTGACATTTCGCTCCATCCTCGCGGTGGGTTTTATTTTCATCTGCACCGCGGTCGGCTGGTTTATTCTAGGCGGGGCGCTGACGCATCGTTCGATGGATCGCTCCGGCTCATTGATGTATGAAGTGCAGGCGACTTGGGGGCCGCAGTTGCGGCAGGCGCACCCGATCGCTTGGTATGAATCGCCTGCCAATGCTTCGGGCCGTTCGTCTGTCAGCCCGAGTATGAGTCGGGTGCAAGTCGATCTGCAGTATGAGCCAAAGCGCAAGGGCTTGTTCTGGTATCGCACCTATCAGGTGCAATTTGCTGCCAATTATGAAATCTCGAATCCGACGCCGATCGCGCAAACCGTGTATGTGGCGTTCAGTCTGCCTTCCGCCGATGCGAGCTATAACAATTTCACCTTCGAGCTCGAGGGCGCAGGTGTCGACGAGCCCATCTTACGCGAGGGCACCATCACCCAGGCGGTGGTGATTCCGCCGCAGAGCACGGTGCCCCTGCAGGTGAGCTATCATGCGCGTGGGCTAAACCATTGGGAGTATGATCTCAATGGAGCGAGTCGCGTGCAGAATTTCCAGTTAGCCATGCAGACCGATTTCGAATCGATCAATTTCCCCGGCGGCACCGCATCGCCCACCGACCGTTCGGCAATCGCCACGGGCGGGTGGGATTTGATCTGGGACTACCCCGACGTGATTGGCGCGCAGTCGATCGGTATGGACATGCCCAAAGTCTTAAACCCCGGGCCGATTGCGAGCCGTATCAGTTTCTTTGCGCCGGTCTCCTTGCTTTTCTTTTTTGCGGTCCTGTTAATCTTTGGCGCGGTGACGGGGATCAATTTGCACCCGATGAATTACTTTTTCTTAGCAGCCGGCTGTTTCGCCTTCCAACTACTCTTTGCTTACACGGTCGATCTGATGCCGATACATCTGTGCTTCTTTTTATCGGCTGCGGTTTCGTTGCTATTGGTGTGCGGGTATCTGCATGCCGTCGGTGGTCGCGCGCTGACACGGATCGCGCTGCCCGCGCAATTCGCTTACATGGTATTGTTTAGCTACAGCTTCTTCTTCGACGGTTTGAGTGGATTGACCATCGCGATCGGTGCCGTGTTGACGCTGGCTGTCTTAATGCGCGCGACCGCCAAGATGGACTGGTCGACGGTGTTTGTGGCACGCAAGCGTGGCGACAGCGGGCTGTCAGTAGGGAGTGGAGAGTAGGGAGTGGAAAGTAGGGAGTGTGTAGAAATTCGGGGTGATGAATATCGCGGACTCGTGATGAAGAGTGGAGAGAAGCTTGGTGCGTGTTCCATCAACTGCGGTCTTCACAAGTGAAGCCCCTACGTTTTGCATTTCAATTGGTTCCTTTGCTTGTTAGGTTTTTGTATAAAATGACTTCTCATTCTGATAAACTGCCCCGTGTGCTGGTCGTCGAGGACGAGCCTTCGATTCGTGATAGCATTGTGTATGCTTTGGAGTCGGAGGGCTTTGCGGTCGATCACACGGCATCGGGCGGGGAGGCTTTGTCGCATCTGCAGGCGACGCAGTATGCCTTGGTGGTTTTGGATGTGGGGCTGCCGGATATGAATGGTTTCGATCTGTGTCGTGACTTGCGGCTGCGCAGTCAGGTGCCGGTGATCTTTTTGACGGCGCGCGCCTCGGAGGTGGATCGGGTGGTGGGCTTGGAATTGGGCGCGGACGATTATGTGACCAAGCCTTTCAGTCCACGTGAGCTTTCGGCGCGGGTGCGGGCCAACATCCGCCGCGCGCAGTTGAACGCGCAGCCTGCGCCGCTGCCGAATGCGGTGGCTCCGCGGGCGCGTTCAGGGCTCCCCTTCGAGGTTGATTATGAGCGTTGGCAGATTTGTTACTACAGTTCGCCGCTAACTTTGTCGCGTTATGAATTCCGCCTCTTGGTCGCGCTGATCGAAAAGCCCGGCCGTGTGTATTCGCGCGCGCAGTTGATGGATCTCGCATGGGAAGAGCCGGACGCCTCGATGGAGCGCACGGTCGATACGCATATCAAATCCGTGCGGGCCAAACTGAAATCTGTGTGCGCCGATGTGGATCCGATTGTCACACACCGTGGCATTGGATATTCGATGAGGGAGCATTGGTGAGTTTAACCAATCGCATATTGATCAGCCTCGCGCTGATGGCCTTGGCTGGTTTCGCGGTCTTGCTGAATCCGATCTTGGATCGGGTCGAGCGCCAGTATTTGGAAGCGACCGAAGAGCCGATGGTGGATGTGGCGGAGATCTTGGCGGCCCTCTTATCGAATCAGGGCGGGCATGCGATCCTTGCGCCGGAGGCTTGGCGTTCTGGTATGGAGTCAGTCAAAGCGAAGCCGCTGAATGCCAAGATTTATAATCTGATGAAGGACAAAGTGCTGATGGACTTTTATATCACCGATGCGGCGGGGCGGCTCATTTACGATTCTGGGACGGTGGGCCAGGTGGGCGAGGATTTTAGTATTTACTTGGATGTGGCGCGCACATTGCGCGGGGAGTATGGCGCTCGCTCTTCCCGTTTGGATGAGGCCGACCCGACCTCTTCGGTGATGTATGTGGGCGCACCGATTGTGAATGACGGCGAAATCATCGGCGTGCTCACTGTCTATAAGCCGCAGCGCAGCATGTTGCTCTTCATCATCGAGACTAAGCAGCGCTTGATTCGACTAGGACTGCTGGCGGTGGGCTTGGTGCTTTTGCTGGGGTGGCTGCTTTCGAAATGGGTGACACAGCCCTTGCGGCGATTGACCGCCTATGCGGCCGCCGTTTCGCGGGGGGAGCGTCCGCCGGCACCTGTCATGCCAGGGCGGCATTTACGCATTCTCGGGGAAAGCACCGAGGCGATGCGCGAGGCTTTGGAAAATCGCAAATATGTGGAGTCCTATGTGCAGTCGCTGACGCATGAAATGAAGTCGCCGATTGCCGGGATCCGTGGGGCGGCGGAATTGTTGCAGGAGGACCTGCCCGCGGCGAAGCGCACGCAATTTCTGGCGAACATCGAATTAGAATCCGCTCGCTTGCAAAACCTGGTGGACCAACTGCTGGCCTTGGCCTCGCTGGAAAATCGCACCGAACTGGGCGACCCGGTCGAGATCGAGCTGGGCGCGCTGATCCGGCGCATCGTGAATCATCACGAGTCCAACCGACTGAATAAAAAGATTCACTTCGAGCTGCAGCTGTCGGACGAGTGCAGGGTCGAGGGGGAGCTATTCCTGTTGGAGACTGCGCTCAATAACCTGCTGCAAAACGCCATCGATTTTTCACCGCTGGAGGGGCGCATCGAAATTCGAGCCTGGCTGGAGGGGCGTCAGGTTGTGATTTCCATCTGCGATGAGGGGCCCGGGATTCCAGAATTTGCGCTCGAACGCATCTTTGACCGTTTCTATTCCTTGCCTCGGCCTCACAGTGAGCGCCGGAGCTCGGGGCTGGGCTTGTGCTTTGCGCGCGAAGCAGTCGAACTGCACCGAGGCAGCTTGCAGGTGGGCAATCGCGAAGACCAGGCCGGCGCCGAAGCGGTGATTCGTTTGCCGCAATTGTGAGCGACAAAATGCGGGCTGTCGCTCGGGGAGGTGTTTTCGCTCTTCACTTTTGAGGGTTTAGCTCAATAAAAGTAGCCAGACACTCATGCCCAAACTCATACCAAAACGCCTCGGCGCAGATCAGGATCGATCACACGCCGTTTTACAAAAGCCAGAAATTCTCGCGCCTGCGGGGGATTGGGAGTGCGCCCGCGCGGCTGTCGAAAATGGGGCCGATGCGATCTTCTTCGGTCTGGATCGTTTTAATGCGCGCATGCGGGGCAAGAATTTCACCGAGGCCGACCTGCCGGATCTGATGGCCTATCTGCACGGGCGCGGTGTGCGGGGCTATGTGACCTTTAATACGCTGGTCTTCTCTAATGAGCTCGCAGACGCGGAGAGCTTTCTGCGCTCGATCATCCGCTCCGGCGTGGATGCTGCCATCGTGCAAGACGTGGGCATCTGCCAGTTGATTCGTAAAATTTCGTCCGACTTCCCGATTCATGCTTCGACCCAGATGAGTGTCACCAGCGAGGCGGGCGTGCACTTTGCCGAAGAGCTGGGCAGCAGCGTCGTGGTGCTGGCGCGTGAGTGTTCGCTCAAGGAGGTGCATGCGATCAAAGAAAAGACTCTGAACAAGGGCTTGGATATGCCCTTGGAAATTTTCGTGCACGGGGCGCTCTGTGTGGCTTACTCGGGGCAATGCCTGACCAGTGAGTCGCTGGGGGGCCGCTCGGCCAACCGCGGTGAGTGCGCGCAGGCCTGCCGTCTGCCCTACGGCTTGTATCGCGATGGCGAGCCCGTCGATCTCGGAGATCGGCGTTATTTACTGAGTCCGCAAGACCTAGCTGGATTGGATGCCATGGACGAGATCATCGATGCCGGGGTGGCGAGTCTGAAGATCGAAGGCCGCTTGAAGGCGCCGGAATATGTGGCCGCTGTCACGAGTGTGTATCGCAAGGCATTGGATGATGCCTGGACGCGTCGGCATGGCGAAGCGGCGCATACGCCCGCGCCCTACCGTCAGGCCGAGGGGCGCTACGCGCTGGAAATGACTTTCTCCCGTGGCCTGTCGACCGGATGGTTGGGCGGCATCGATAATCAAAAACTAGTGCATGCCCGCTTCGGAAAAAAGCGCGGCCTACGACTGGGGGTGATCGACCGCATTGAGCGCGACGGCATTTGGCTGCGGCTGGAACATCCGCTCAAAGCTGGCGATGGCGTGGTGATCGATCGCGGCCGCCCCGACGAACACGAAGAAGGTGGGCGTATCACATCTGTGGATACCAATGCCGACGAGAGCTTCATTCGCTTCTTCCAAGGCTCGATCAACTGGAAGCGCGTCGAGCCCGGGCAGGTGGTCTACAAGACCTCCGACCCCGCGCTGGACAAGAGCTTGCGTCAAAGTTTCGAGGTCGAGCAGCCAAACTACAAGCGTCCGATCCATGCCAGCGTGAGCGGGCGGGTGGGCGCGCCGCTAAGCCTGACTTTGCGCGATGACGAAGGGCACATCGCTCAAGCACAATCAGAGCCCGAGCTACAAGCTGCGCGCAACAAACCACTCGACGAGGCGATGCTGCGCAAACAGTTGGGACGCTTGGGCGGCAGTGCTTTTTACCTGGGCGATTTGGACATCGATTTGGCGGGCGACTGCATGTTGCCCGTGTCCGCCTTGAATCAATTGCGCCGCAATGCCGTCGATCTACTGATGGCGCACCGCGCTGAGCCGCTGCGCTGGCAAATGAACCCAGCGCCGAAGATTACTATCGGTGAACCCGCAGCTGTCGGCAAAGCAAGTAGCCCTTATTTGATTCCCTACGTGCGCAATGCAGAGCAATTCGCGGTCGCTCTGGAACTGCCCTACGACGAGATTTATCTCGAGCTAGAAGATCCGCGCAAATACGCCGCGGCCGTGGCGCAAGCCCGAGCCGCCGAGGAGGCCGATGGCCGCACGCGCCAGATCTGGGTGGCGCCGCCACGCATGTTTAAGTCGGGCGAAGACTTTCTAATCAAGCAGCTGCTCAACTGTGGCGCCGACGGTTTTCTCGCGCGCAATCACGAGCACCTCACCGCGCTGGCCGATTACCGCATGCGCGGCGATTTCTCTTTGAACGTCGCCAATCACCTGAGCGCCGCCTATTTTATTGAGCGCTGGGGCTTGGAGCGTTTGACCGCTTCCTACGATCTCAACACCGCGCAGTTGGATGCACTACTGAGTCATTCACCCGCCGGCAGCTTCGAGATCACCCTGCACCAGCACATGCCGATGTTTCACATGGAGCACTGCGTCTTTTGTGCCTTCTTATCGGAAGGTAAAGATTTTCGCGATTGCGGACGCCCCTGCGACAGTCACCAAGTGCAGCTCAAGGACCGCGTGGGAGCCCTGCACCCGCTCAAGGCCGATGCCGGTTGCCGCAATACATTGTTTAATTCCAAGGCGCAGACAGGAGCCGAGTACATTGAGTCAATGACCTCCCAAGGCGCCGGCGCCTATCGTATCGAGTTTCTCAATGAGACCGGCGAAGAAGTGCGCCGCACCATGCAGCATTACGCCGATTTGCTAGCTGGAGAGATCACCGCCGAACACTTATGGAAAGAACTCAAACTGATCAACCAGCTCGGTGTGACCCGCGGGACCTTGGAGCGCTGATTACAGTAGGCTGTCGGGCACTTCGAAGAGTCTCGACATGATGCCAGTGTTGAGTGCGGCACTTTCGAGTTCGATGCGGTTTAGAACTTCTCCGTCCACCGTGGTGACCATGTTAAACGGAATAGGCATGCCATCGATGTCGCGATAGTCGGAGAATTTTGTCTGCTGCACTGCTCCATTGTCTCGATATTGTTCCTCAGCTAGAGGATGCATGGTGAGAGGGTCTATGTATATGTCCACCCTATCGCCATCTCCGTCTTTGAGTTTCACCTTTAGGCAGTCAATATTTTCCCAGTCGCTAGGTTCGATGTTGAGTATGCTACCATCGCCGAGATGTGCTTGAATGATTCGATCATAGAAGCGTGCTTGCGACTTCCATGTGTAGACTTCGTCGCCTTCAATGTTAATAAATTCATCATCTCTGTTGGGGATGCGCACCCGGCGCCAGACTTTATCGCCGTGTACGCCAAATGTGATTTGGTGTGTTTTGCGGTCGATTGTGAACAGCATTAAATTTGGCTGTTTTTTGATCAGCACAAAGCTCTCATTCGCGTGGCCACTGTCGATTCTTCCTGCGACGCGAATCGTTTGGGTGGTCTCTAGCAGTGGTGGTTTACAGTTGGTAGCTAGATAAGCGGTCATGAATGTCCTAGGATCAACTAATTCTTGAATACTACCATGAGGTAATCCTATTTCGCCCATGCTAGTCTCCGGGGCGAGGACAGACTTTACAGTACTATAGATCGCGGCGCATGCGAGCACGATGGCGCCAGTATAGAGCACGCGCTTTAGTAGTATTTGAGATTTGCTGGGTTTGCTGCTCTTTCGCTTAGTGTTTGTGTATGATGAGCCCATAAATATGTGTGATTAGTCATGTCGATCTTTAGTCAGAGGATTTTAGGGGGCAATTGTATTCTGACGGTTCGGGACATCTTCGTTCGTTAATCATAGCGCGCATGCATCGCGGCTAGTGGAAAGTTCTTTCCAGGGCAGATCGTTTGTTCTCCGCGTAGGTCGCGGTGGCCAGCAAATTGCTTGGCTCCTGGGATGATTTCGCCCCGTAGCCAGTCCATGAGCTGAGTGAATGCAGCGAGTTGGCGATGGGTGGGGTGTGTCGCCTCAAAATTGCCGACTAAGCAAATGCCAATCGCGGTCAGATTGATGCCGTAGCTCTTAACGTGGCCGCCTAATAGTTGCTTGGTCCATCGAGGGCCAATTTCGATTTCGCCGTCGCCGGAGTCGATGCCATTGCCGATCACAAAGTGGTAGGCGAGTCCGTTCTTCATGCCACGTTTCCGATGGGCGCGGTCGTAGATTGCTGCATTCCCATATTTGATTGCACTGTGGTGTGCCACGATGCGTTTCCAATTGTCAGTGCGCACTGTAATTTTCGCGGTTTCTGCGCGCACATTAGTCAATAGATCAGTCATCGGTGTCGCGTCCGGTATGTATAGCTTCTGGCCGATTCGAATCATATCGCTGGATAAATTGTTGGCACGTTTGAGGGCGGCTATACGAACGCCATGAATCAATGCAATTCCGCCTAGGGTGTCGCCTTTTTTGACTGTATAAACTGTGTTGTTCGCGATGGATGGCGCGGGCGGCGGTGGTGTGCTTTGCTCTGAGATTTTTAATGTTTGTCCAACATGAATCAGGTCGCCGCTCAGCTTATTGATTCTTCTGAGTTCAGCGGTGCTTATGTTATGTTTGAGGGCTATATGTCCGAGAGTGTCTCCATTGCGTACCGTGTATGTTCCTTGAGCGTTGCCGAGCTTGAAACTAGCTATACTGCCCAGTGCGATTAAGCCTGCGCGTTTGGTAAATTCTCGGCGTGTGACGTGCATGTTGTTGATGGAGGGATGTTTATTGTTTGTACAATATTTAATCGTTTTTTGCTAGCGATCAAGCGCGTGAGGGCACTCTAGCGCAGTGAGTCCGGCACCTCAAATAGTCTAGAAACGATGCCAGTATTGAGCGCCGCTCGCTCGATTCGAGTGTGCGTTGTAACTTTATTATCTATGGACGCAATGATGTGAAAAGGGATTGGAATTCCGTCGACATCGTGGTAGTCGAAAAATTCGGTTTGTTGAGTGCTGCCATTGGCTAGCTTCTTTCTTTCTGCGATTGGGTGCATTGAGAAGGGGTCTATGAATATAGCCACTTCTTGGTCGTGTGCGTCGGTGATGTGGACTTTTAAGCATTCGTTCCCGAGCCAATCTGCAGATTCAATTCCTGTAATTAGGCCATTGCCTAAATGTGATTCGATAATCCGGTCGAAGAACTGAGCTTGCGCATGCCAAGTGTCGACTTCTTTGCCTTCGATTAAGCTAAGGGTATCCTCTTGTTGTGGGGCTCGTACGCGCCGCCAGACTTTTGGGCCAATCACACCATAAGTAATCTCATATGTGTCGCGTTTGAGCGTGAAAAGCATTCGATCTGGCCGCATTTTAAAAAGCACAAAGTTCTCACTGATACCTCCATGCGTAACTTCTCCGGCTATGCGAATGCTGCGCGTGTTGTCTAGTATGGTTTCGTTGCTGTTTACTGATAAATAGGCGGGCATGAAAGTTCTGAGTGAGCTCAGTTCCTGTATAGTGCCATAAGGAAAACGTGTCTCTGTGCCTGAATTATCAGGAGAGCGCAACGATATGATGGCTGTAAAGACAGCAGCGCATGTAAGTAATATGACTCCAAGTAAGAGCGCAATTTTTGAGGATTTCTGAAGCCTGCTAGACGTTCCTCTTTTGCGCTTAGTGTTGGTGTAAGGTGAGCCCATAAATACAAATACGTATTCGAGCAGCTTGTTTACCGCTAATTCTTGGTCAATTCAAATGCATGATGCCAGCCGTAGTGAGTGTCTGATGTTGTCCGTGTGTATTGAGTCCGTGCTCGCCAAAGCCTATGAATATCATTTCTTGTATGATACCAATTATGACATCTCTCAGACACTATTCCCTTGGTGAAGCCTGCCCTGCTAGTCCGCATGCAGTTGTCAGTAGCTTGCCCACTATGGCCGATGTGCGCGGCTACGAAGAGCGTGAGCCGCGCGTGATCGAAGCTTTGAAGTCGGGATACCCGCGTTTTGTCCAGCATGCGTTTGTGGCAGAATTGATTGCCTTCTACTTATCGCGAGAAGGATTAGAGGGGCGGGAGGCAGTTTTGATTCCTGGGCGTCGAGCGACTCAGGATTTGGTCGAGCGTATTGGTGCAGGTCTTGGCATCTTGAAGGTAGATGAGGCGGTTTTCCTTGTGCATTACGATGCCTCTGATCGAGACCTATGTCGCTTAGTTAAGAAATTTGTGCAGCATACCGGCTGTGGCATTTCCTCGCGTCAAGCGGAAGATTTACTGTTGTTGCACGGCTTGCGAGATTCGGTATTTCCCGAGCTGACAGAGGGGAGTGGTCAGCCTGGTTTTGTTGAAGAGGAATTGTCAGGTCTTGTGGGCTGTGATACGAAGGACCTTATGGTGTGTGCTTCAGGAATGAGTGCATTTTATACGGGTTTCCGAGCAGTGAGGGAATTTCAAGCAGCGAAGGGGCGCAATAAATGGCTGCAATTGGGGTGGCTATACTTGGATTCTGGATGTGTCTTGCAGGAATTTTTAGCTGAAGGCGAGAGTTTGGATCATTGTTATGATGTGACGGATACGGAGGCTCTGGTGCGGCGAATCGAAGCCTGTGGCGACGCTTTGGCGGCAGTGGTGATTGAGTGTCCAACTAATCCGATTGTGCAAGTCGGTGATCTGGAGCGAATTGCCCAGGCAGTGCGTCTCTGTGGAGGTGTTATGATGATTGATCCTACCGTTGCCTCTATATATAATGTAGATGTTTTGCGATATGCGGATATTTTGGTTACCAGTCTGACAAAGTATGCTTCATGTGAGGGAGATGTTATGATTGGTGCGGTCGCTTTGAATGCGGAGTCGCCGCATTATAGTGATTTGGTTTTGCGCTGCTTTAGTTGCTATCAGCCAGCCTATGCCCGAGATGTGGCCCGCTTGGCCTATCAGTTGAGGCGTGCGCCCGAAGTGGTGGCGCGGATGGATGCGAATGCGCGTCAGTTAGCTGACTATTTACAGGCGCATCGCGCCGTGGCGAAAGTGCATTATGCGGGGCACTCCGAGCGTTTTGCAGAAGTCAGTCAACGTAAAGGTGCTGGCGGGGCGTTGATTACGATAGAAGTCCATGGGGCGATCGAGCCCGTTTATGATGCTTTAGAGCTGATGAAAGGGCCGAGCTTTGGCACCGAATATACGCTGGTGTGCCCTTTTATGTATCTTGCGCACTATGATCTGGTCACCACAGATGAAGGGCGCAGTTTTTTACGCTCGATTGGGATTGATCCAGATTTGCTTCGTATCTCTGTGGGGGCGGAGCCAATCGAAGCTATTATTCAAGTCTTTGAGCGCGCGCTCGCGTGCGTTAAAAATTAAACTATGACACCTATTAGTATAATACGTCATCCTAAGGAGCGTCGCAGTAAGTGCAGTTTGACGCCCTTAGAGGGAAGAGAAGATATCGCCTTCTATAAAGCGCGGGAGAACTGGAGCTTTGATATGAGCGGCTTTACCGTGCTGGCCTTGGGGGCTCCCGAGCTTTCGGTTGAAGATGCGGGGCGTCCCTTATTATTATTGGATAGCACCTGGCGTTTATTGCCGCAGCTGGAGGCATGCTTATATGGAGAAGGAGTGCGGCGCACTTTGCCTGCGGTGGCGACGGCATATCCGCGAGTGAGTAAGATTGCTGAAGATCCGCATGGAGGCCTCGCATCGGTAGAGGCCTTACACTTGGCGAAATTACTTCTGGGGGAGCGGGATGATAGTCTGTTGGACTCGTATTATTGGCGTAAAACGTGGCTAGAGACGCTGGCTTGTGCGAAATTGTTGGGTTAATCGTCGTTAGTACAGCGAAAAGCGTGAAAAAAGTGGTACCGTAATGCACTGGTTTTTAGCATCTTGTGACTTTAGGGTAAAATAAATGCAATTTTTGATAAAAAGTACTTGAACGTACGAAGTACTTTGCGCACTTTCTGC
>NZ_JARXHW010000210.1:0-595 GCF_031127805.1 Thalassobacterium maritimum
AACCAGGCGAGATAGTCAATGCGAGTTTACCCGTCAGTTTTGCGACAATCATTTGCACGATTGACCTCGCAGGCTCGCATCGACTACTCTTCACGATCGGTAAAAGAAATGAAACGAATCCTCTTCCTCTGCTCCCAGAACAAGCTCCGAAGCCCGACAGCCGAGACGATCTTCTGTGAAAGGAAAGGTATAGAAGTCGATTCTGCAGGGCTAAATAATGATGCGGAAGTTTCCCTGTCACCTGAACAAATAGAATGGGCTGATTTGATCATCGTCATGGAGTCCACCCATCGAAACCGACTGAATAAGAAATTCCGAAAGCATTTGGCAGGAAAAAGAATAGCCGTCTTAGGAATACCAGATGATTATGACTATATGGACCCTGATCTCATCAAGCTACTTGAAGTAAGATGCGAGCGATACCTCCCATAATGAAAGTCCGATCCAGACGCACCTATCAACTCCTTTCGCGCTCCGCGCTTCAGTCGCGATAGTGCTCCACGATCTACAAAAATGGACGAAGAACAGAAAAAGAAAGAATTTAACAAATTTTGGCTTACCCCTGGAGTCGTCGCGTTTGGATTAATAGTCACAG
>NZ_JARXHW010000211.1:0-593 GCF_031127805.1 Thalassobacterium maritimum
AACCTTGAGTCGGAAGTTCGGTCAGCGTTGGATTTGAATAATCTAGCGTTAAGCATGCATGATCATCGTCTTCGTTTGATTAATATATGGTCAGCACTTGAATGTCTTGCTTCTTTAGTTGATGGGAAGTCGATTATCGACAGAGTTGTGAGACTCGTTGTCCCGATTTTAACGTGGAGGAAAATAGATAAACTTGTTCGTTATATATCGATCAGTATACATTATTGGCTTAAAAATAATCCTACGATTGATCGATCTTCGCTGCCATTTAAGTTGGGCTATAAGGATGCGGTTTATCCAGAGCAGATTTTGAAGTTGATGTGCGAGCCGAAGGATTCGGCTGGAATAGTGAAATTGTTAGAAGTAGTCGCTAAGCATCCTCTCTTACTCTATAGAGTATATGAAGCATGGAAGATCTTCCATGATCCTGTGACGTTGCAGAGGGATCTCGAGCGTTCCAGTAAAAGATTAACTTGGCATTTGTGGAGGATTTACCGAGCAAGGAATTTGCTGGTGCATCAAGGAGTCGAGCACGATTGCCTTCCGCAGTTGTCGAATCATTTGCAGCAGTATTTTTCTTGGACGCTTTCGCG
>NZ_JARXHW010000212.1:0-593 GCF_031127805.1 Thalassobacterium maritimum
CGCGAAAGCGTCCAAGAAAAATACTGCTGCAAATGATTCGACAACTGCGGAAGGCAATCGTGCTCGACTCCTTGATGCACCAGCAAATTCCTTGCCCGGTAAATCCTCCACAAATGCCAAGTTAATCTTTTACTGGAACGCTCGAGATCCCTCTGCAACGTCACAGGATTATGGAAGATCTTCCATGCTTCATTTACTCGATAGAGTAAAAGAGGATGCTTAGCGACTACTTCTAACAATTTCACTATTCCAGCCGAACCCTTCGGCTCGCACATCAACTTCAAAATCTGCTCTGGATGAACCGCATCCTTATAGCCCAACTTGAATGGCAGCGAAGATCGATCAATCGTAGGATTATTTTTAAGCCAATAATGTATACTAATCGATAGATAACGAACAACTTTATCCATTTTCCTCCACGTTAGAATCGGGACAACGAGTCTCACAACTCTGTCGATAATCGACTTCCCATCAACTAAAGAGGCAAGACATTCAAGGGCTGACCATATATTAATCAAACGAAGACGATGATCATGCATGCTTAACGCTAGATTATTCAAATCCAACGCTGACCGAACTTCCGACTCAAGGTT
>NZ_JARXHW010000213.1:0-590 GCF_031127805.1 Thalassobacterium maritimum
ACCTTCCGATACAAAGACTATGCAGACCGCGCGCGAACCAAGTCCATGACACTGAACGGCCAAGAGTTCCTAAGGCGATTCCTCCAGCACATCCTACCCACCGGCTTCGTCAAAGTCAGACACTACGGCCTCTTCGCCCACGCCACCAAAGCCAAAGCACTCGCCACCCTACGAACCAGCCTCAAGCAACAAGGAACCAAAATTGCCTATGCCACCCGTGCCATCCTCGCATTGCTCGCCAAAACCACCATGCCAGCCCTGCCACAGCAGTGCCCCCGATGCCGCAGCCAAAACCTAATCGCCACAGAAATCATGCCTACGCCCGAGCCCCTCGGGCACTGGGCCGGCGCCCCATGAACACGACCATGACACCATCAATCATCCCCAAAAAAGACAGCCGTAGAGCAATCCAGACCCTGCGGACAGACCTACTTGCGCCCAGCCCCACGAATCCACTCAAAAACGGAAAGACGTCCCTGATCCAATCAGGCCAGTTCACCCCTCACCGTAAAGAAATGGGTAATTTGTCATTGCTCAAGCACCTCAAAGTGCTAAACAAAAAGCATGGCAGCCCGAACAATCCCCTTACC
>NZ_JARXHW010000214.1:0-590 GCF_031127805.1 Thalassobacterium maritimum
GGTAAGGGGATTGTTCGGGCTGCCATGCTTTTTGTTTAGCACTTTGAGGTGCTTGAGCAATGACAAATTACCCATTTCTTTACGGTGAGGGGTGAGCTGGCCTGATTGGATCAGGGACGTCTTTCCGTTTTTGAGTGGATTTGTGGGGCTGGGCGCAAGTGGGTCTATCCGCAGGGTCTGGATTGCTCTGCGGCTGTCTCTTTGAGGGGTGATTGATGGTGTCATAGTTGTGTTCATGGGGCGCCAGCCCAGTGGCCGAGTGGCTCGGGCGTGGGCATGATTTCTGTGGCGATTAGGTTTTGGCTTCGGCATCGGGGGCACTGCTGTGGCGGGGCTGGCATGGTGGTTTTGGCGAGCAATGCGAGGATGGCACGGGTGGCGTGGGCAATTTTGGTTCCTTGTTGCTTGAGGCTGGTTCGCAGCGTGGCGAGTGCTTTGGCTTTGGTGGCGTGGGCGAAGAGGCCGTAGTGTCTGACTTTGACGAAGCCGGTGGGCAGGATGTGCTGGAGGAATCGCCTTAGGAACTCTTGGCCGTTCAGTGTCATGGACTTGGTTCGCGCGCGGTCTGCATAGTCTTTGTATCGGAAGGT
>NZ_JARXHW010000215.1:0-572 GCF_031127805.1 Thalassobacterium maritimum
GTTGATAACCTTATATGGTGAAAGTCCATTGTGAAAGACCTGAATAACAAATCAATCACTAGAGAAGCACAAGTGCGTAATCGCGAGGTTACGTGTGAAAGCAGTGTGGATCAAACCGACGAGCTGATGCACAAAAACGTCATAGGAGGCGCGAACGGCGGGCGAGTGAGCCCAGGATTGCGAAGCCCATCAGGTCAGACCAGAAGCGTAAATGACGCAGTTGTGTCGGGAAAGGGTATCAACTTATCCGGGGAGGCCTCCAACAGTGGCTCGTCAGAGCTTCAATCTGCTCATGAGATGGCGAGCAGCGCCGCCAGTGATGGTGGAGTGATCACCGATGGAGGAGTCAGCAGAAGGCATATTAGCCGCGGAGATGAGCTTGCTGAAGGCAGGACGGACTCACGAAGCGGTGAAGGCCTGAAATACGTATGGCAACCGGACTTGCCTCTGGAACCCACCCATAAACGCCGACCGGCGCGCGGGCAAGGGGAGCCAGGGCAATACAGCCGGTTGCAGCCCGAGCTACTGGAGGCAATCTTCAGTAGCACGAACCTCGAAGCGGCGTATCGCCG
>NZ_JARXHW010000216.1:0-566 GCF_031127805.1 Thalassobacterium maritimum
TCGTGCCGCTCCGCCCCTGTGAGTATGAAGCCCAGAGGGTATCCCAAGCCGTCGCAAGCCATGTGGATCTTCGTCGATAGACCGCCTTTGCTCCTCCCCATTGCTTGCTGGAAGTTGGCCTCTTTGACACGCGATGCGTCCTGATGAACACGTACGCCCGAACTGTCGATCATGAGGTATTCTTCGTCAGCGAGTTCGTCGCGAAAATATCCGAGCAGATGGGACCACAATCCAATCTCCGTCCATCTACGGAAGCGCGCATATACCGACGGCCAAGGCGGGAAGCTCCTCGGCAAGTCGCGCCATGGTGCTCCCGTCCGGAGTATCCAAAGCATCGCTTCCATCATTTCCCGGTCATTCTTCGGCTTACGCCCCCGGCGTCGGATCCCCGTCAGCGTACCGCGAAAATCATTAATTTTTTTAGGCCTGACCAGGCCTCGTCGTTCAATTGGGTTCGATCTTGTTGCATGACAGCTGCTAATGCTGAATACTGTCGCCGGGGATGCAAGTAGGAAGCTCATGAAGATTGCGTTGTACGTGAATCTTTAATTTAAAACACTACCTAG
>NZ_JARXHW010000217.1:0-562 GCF_031127805.1 Thalassobacterium maritimum
GCGACAGCAATGTCGCAGGTCTTACCCTCTGAGGAGTCAGCCGAGGGCATAGTAATCTTGTCGGAACCCGTGAGTAGTCCGCGCCCAATGGGCGTAAGACGAAGAGTGCGGCACGAGAAGTCGAAGGCCCGAACCAAAGAAGAGGAAGCAACCGGAGGTGATCTATGAGTAATTATGCGACATACTTCGAGGAGAACCGACTCCCTCAACAAAGCCTACTGGAGCAAATCCTTGATCAGGGCAATATGGAGCAGGCGTGGGCACGCGTGCGATCGAACAAAGGAGCGGCGGGGATCGACGGCATGTCGGTTACTGACTTTCCTGCGTTTTCGCAAGTGCACATGTTACGCATCATCGACCAGATTAGGGAGGGGCGCTATGTGCCTGCTCCAGTGAAAAGAGTCTGGATACCAAAGCCAGACGGGACGAAACGCCCCTTGGGCATTCCGACCGTCTTGGATCGTGTTATCCAGCAAGCCATTGCTCAAGTGCTCAGTCCACTCTTCGATGTGGATTTTAGCGAAAGTAGCTTTGGCTTCAGATATGGACGTCAAGCTCATGC
>NZ_JARXHW010000218.1:0-557 GCF_031127805.1 Thalassobacterium maritimum
TCGGGTTGGATAAGCGTTCATTAGCGTAAATAAGCGGTTAAAAAATACGTCTGCTAGGATTTCCTTTTTTTCAATTTTCTTCCCTGATCGTCGAGACCAGACGACCAGCCTGTGATGCTCGGTCGTCCAGTTGATTTTTAGAGTTTTAAGGGCGGGTTATCTGGTTGTCTGCGTCGACTGGTTGGGTTATCTTCGTTTTGGTAATGTTAGGATTAAAATAGGCAACAGCATCGCAAGTTGCACTGCTCGATTGGGATCCGCGCCTTTCTGCTGAAAGATCATGAATAAAATCAATGCGGTAGTAGCGACTGTCCATGCAAACCATTCAAATGCACTTCCTTTCTCTTTTTCATTCTTCGATTCGAATGGTTTAATACTCACTAAGGTTTGAAACAAGCTAAGCATTAACGAGAACCCTACGAATATTTTCGCTTCACCGCTATAACTAAAAGCACATCCCGTGGTATCCCCGGGAAGGGTTTCTACTAGATTTGCCCGATATAGGATCATTAAGTAGACCAGAGCAACTATAGGACGGAATCTGTTCATTTTACTTA
>NZ_JARXHW010000219.1:0-555 GCF_031127805.1 Thalassobacterium maritimum
ATCAGCAATGGTGGAATGTGAAATTCCTGCGTATAATCGCCTTAAAACAGACTGCGTAACATCGTGATCAGTCTGGCTGCGGACCCGCACGGCAGCTGTCAGTCCCGCCGAAGGGGAATGAGCGTAGCGAGTCGGGGGTGGTGTGAGAGGTGGCGTCCCGTGCGGCGTCACCTACTCGATTTATGCTGCTTCGTTTGTTATGAGTGATTTGAGTCTCTTCTTGTGTCGAAGGAGTTTAAAAACTTGGAAGGGTAAAAAGGCTGTCCAGAGGATTAGAAACCCCAAAGTGTTCGTCCCATTACTCCCTTCTTTCACACCGTTGAGTAGTGCAACCGAGAGGACTATGAATCCGAACCCAAAGATCCATAAGCCGACACAAGTGTCTTTTATGATTCTTTTGCTTTTTTGGGCTTCGTGGATATTTGACGTGGATTTGAGCTTCATTGTTTCCTTCGCATAACGTGGAGACCAGACACCCAGCCTGTGGGCTTAGTCGTCCTGTTGATTTTTAGAGTTTTACGGGCGGGTTAAATGGGTTGTCTGTGTCGTCTGGAT
>NZ_JARXHW010000021.1:0-75163 GCF_031127805.1 Thalassobacterium maritimum
CAGGCCGTACTCCCCGCTGCTCTTTAGCAATCCACACAGACGCTCTCAGCTGACACTGAAATTTATACGTTGGCTGCGACATCACCTCAGAGTCGACAGCCTCATCAGCCAAGCCCTGCAGTCGCTCAGGCAAGTCTACGCTGCATTTTGATCCGGATTACTTGGACACCGTTCGTATTTTATTAAAGGGACAGGCTAAATAAAATTGACGAAACATTTTAGAGATGGCATGTGTGATACATATGAGAACTCGAAGGACGAAAGTGAGTGGGAGCCATGCGGTGTATCACTGTATGACGCGCACTGTGAATGGTGAGCGCTTGTTCGGGGATCGAGAGAAGGAGATTCTGCGTAAGATGCTGTGGCAAGTGGCTGAATTTTCCGGAGTTGAGATCTTAACGTACTGTATTATGTCGAACCATTTTCATGTGCTGGTGCGTGTGTTTGATGGGCAACAGGTATCGGATGTCGAACTGATGCGCCGCTATAAGATTCTTTATCCTAAGCCTACGAAGTATCAGGAAGCTTCGGCTGTTCAGATGGCTAAAACCCTCGAGGCGGGCGGTGAGGAGGCTGCGTGCATCCGCCAGAAGCTCCGCGCTAGAATGGGGGATGTTTCCGAGTTTATGAAGGCGGTGAAGCAGCGCTTCTCTGTGTGGTATAATCGTTCGCATCAGCGCTACGGCACATTGTGGGCGGAGCGTTTTAAGTCGGTGCTGGTCGAAGGGAAGGGGAACCCGCTGCAAACGATGGCTGCTTATATTGATTTGAATCCTGTGCGGGCGGGGATTGTCGCAGATCCGAAGGATTATCGTTTTTGCGGCTATGCGGAGGCTGTCGCAGGCGATCCGAAAGCGCTAGCGGGATTGGTTCAGGTTTGGAAGGATTATCTCGGCCAAGGGCAGAGCGGGGAGGCTGCAGTCTCGCGGGCTTTGAAGTCACATCGCTTGCTGATTTTTGGTAAGCGGGCTGCGGAACCTTGTTTGCCTGAGATGACGCGTCGGCAAGCTCTACAGGTATTGGAGCAAGAGGATGGCTGTCTTAGTAAGCACGCGATCCTGCGTTGCCGTGTGCGCTACTTTACCGATGGAGCCATTTTTGGTTCGCAGGAGTTTGTTCATGGCTTCGTGGGAGCGTGGCAAATGGAGAAGGGGCGAAAGCACCCGCCGAAAGTGAATGCACTGCGGGGTGCCGATTGGGGCGATCTGTCTGTGATCAATTCTTTGAAGCGACAGGTCTTTAGTTAGGCCTGGCAGCCCCACGAACAATGGCTCGGACAATGAAGAGATGAATGCAAAACCAGCATACAGTGCTGCCATAAGCACCGCTAAGGCCTTCACTGGAGCTTATTCAGACATCAGTCGCTTGACCATGGGCTCGATCGCATGAGCCCATCTGGAATACTGATCTGCAGTCGGATGTACGTAGTCGCTCATGATTGCTGGAGTGAGTTCTCCGGAGTAGGCCGACGTTTGGGTGTCCTTGACGGAAAATTATTTGCTATTCAATTGTATGCGCGCCTGCAAGCGCTGGGCCATCATTTCAAAGCCAGCGTCGTTGGGATGCACGGCGACTCGGTCGAAATATTTTGGATCGTGGTCAATGAGTTCCGGGCCCTCGATGAGGTGGAGCTGGGCGTCGCGACGCGATTGGCTGATGTCTCTGAGCGCCTGTCGGTATGCGCCCAGTGGGATGTTAGCGCGCGCGGGTTGCCAGCTCGGGGGCACCCAGAGTGGGGTGATCAGGTAGACCGGGAGATCCGGTTGATCTTTGCGTAAGTTGTCGAGGAATTGCTCCATGTTCTTGCGGAAGCTGGCGATGGGGCGTCCGCCTTGCCAGTCGTTGACGCCGATGAGTACGGTCGCAAGATCGGGGCTGAGTGAGGCGATGAGCTTGGCATCCTCTGGGGCGGAACTGCGGCCACCGTAGCCGGCGTTGATCAGTTCCCAGTTCTTTTGCTCCGCGAGTCGGTAGGCATAGCTGCGGTCGACGCGACTGGAGGTGAAGCCCTGGGTGACGGAGTCGCCATAGGCGACATAACGCAGTGCGCGCTTTGAGTTGAAAGTTTCGAGCGCTGCGCCGGAGTTGAGGTTTAGACCAATGAATTCGGCGGCATCTTCATAGGGGAGGATGAGCTCATAATCGTGAAAGCCCGAAGTGTCTGGATAAGGGAGCTCAATGGCTACGATCTCGGGGCTGCGCACTTTGGACGTGGCGGCGGTTTGAAAAGTCCAGTCGCTTTCGCTGTGACCATTGACACTGTAGATCCCAACGCTGTTGCGAGCAGTCGTTGAGCTGTGGTTTTCGCTGTAGTAGAGGTAGGCGGTGATTTCTGAGGCATTGGTGCGGAAGGCGATGCGCGTGCCAGGGTTGTCCCAGCCGTAGCCTTTGCCATTCAGTCGGATGAGCCGGTTAAACTGTAAACTCTGGACGGGCTGGCCGTCCAGGGTGCGTGTCAGTATCTTTTGACTGACATACCCGCTGCTGTGAATCTTCGGGTGATCGGCCGGGACGGTGATTTCGGGTAGGCGGATTGCGGCATGCATACTTTGAAGGAGGGTGAGTGCCATTACTAGGCTTTTGAGATAGGGGATTTTAGGCATTTTGATTTATGCGTTGTTTAAAATAGGGAAACGCTAATGCGAGATTCGGCTCATTCGGCGTTGATACGATTTTCAATTATCAAAAATTATACTTAGATGGATCAAGCCTTCGGGATGAATTCTGTTTACTATAGCTTAACGCACGCACCCTATGAATTTGAAAAACGTCACCCTTGAATTGAGCTCAAAACCCTTTCTCGACGACTCTCCGGAGATGATGGAGCAAGTCTGCCGCAGAATGTTTCGCCAATGGAAGCCTCTGACGGATGCAGCGGATCGCATCTCGGTGCTGTTGTGGATTTCGGATGGCAGTGAAATCCTGGAATTCTCGGGGGATTTGCAGCAGACTTTTGAATGGGCCTACTGGTGTGGTTGCGCGAATCCAGTTCCGCCGAGCGGTGATGAGTCGGCGCGCGAACGTATCAATACGCATCATTTCCCAAAAAAATATCGTGAAGATGTGGCTCCTCGCAGCTATGCTTGGCTCAAGGATTTGATTGCCACCATCAAGCAGGTGGGGGCGGACATGACGGGCTGCGACATCCGTGTGGGCGCGACTTTTGATAATGGTCCGGAGTTTGCCCTTTCGGATTTTAAATTTAATCGTCACCGTGAAATCGCGCAGGGCAATACACTTTATCCCGGCAGTTTTGTGACCTGCAATTCCACGCTCCATGCGGATACCCGCGCGTATGCGGCCTTTCCGGATGGGGTTCCTGAAGGGACGTCACTCGGGGCCTACCTGGGAGCGCAATTTCGGGCCTTGGCTGAGGCTGTTGGTTACGACTACATTTGGCTGTCCAATGGTATGGGCTTCGGCATGGAGACCTGGGGGATCAAAGGCGCGCTGTTTGATAAACAGAACTTTCGTCCGGAAGAGGCCGATGCGGCCGCCGAGGCCATGTTGCAATTCTGGCGTGAGTTCACACCACAGTGGCCGGCGGATAAAATTGAGACCCGTGGCAGTAATTTCTCTGCGGGAGTGGAGCTGTCGACCGATGCGGCCCCGCTGAAGGAGCTTTACTCGGAGTATAAAATTGCGCCGCCGGTCAATTCCCCCTGGGCCGCGCTGAATTTCAATACTGGCCTTGAGTTGGCCGCTTGGATGTCGCACGTGGCCGTGTTACCAGGCGACTATTTCCCGTATCGTTTTTATCCGCACGATCCATGGTTTATGAATAGTCCCTGGCTGGATCGCTATGGACGTGAGCCCTGGGACATTTATCTGCCGCTGAGTGTATGTCGTTTGGATGAAAACGGCCGTGCGCAGACTCCGAACAGTGTCGCCTTTTTGACGATTGACGATACGCTCGGTCGCATGCCGGATCAAGTGCCGGACGAAGTGATTCCGCATATTAAAGAGGCCCTGCGTCACGCGCCCGATCAAGCCGGTCCGTTGGTCTGGGTGTATCCTTTCAATGAATATACGGACCTAGTGCGCGGCGCAGAGTGTCGTCCTGACGTTGTCTTTAACGAAGATATGTTTCTCGGAGAGGCGATCCAACAGGGGCTGCCGCTCAATACCGTGATCAGTAGCGACAACTTTCGGAAACGTATGATAGCCGGGGACGCGGAGCTGTTTGACGCCTCCGTGGTCGTTGCACCCGTTACAGCGTATGATGCAGTGAAAGGCCATATTGAACAAGGAGGGAATGTTCTCTTTTACGGGGCCTTGTCTGGGGCTCCCCAGACACTGCTGGAGCTGCTCGGTCTCGAAGTCTGGGAGGCCGTCGATGGAGAGGTCGAAATTCAGTGTATCAAAGATCTGGATACTTGTTGTGATGGCTCGTTGGCACAGCGTGCCTACGTGCACCCGCAATACTCGGCCGGTGGGCTAACGGAAGTCTTCGCCGCTGGTCGTGAGTCAGGAGCCGAAGTGATTGCTCAAGCGACGCAGGGTGCCGCTGGTGCGACACGCATCCTTGCCATGACGCGCGCCGTATCCGCTGATCAGCGAATTGGCTTTGTCCGCAGCTTGCTACCCGCGTCCGATGAGATCGACCCGAACTCCCATCACTTTGATTATGCGGACAAGGAAGCTGCTTTCCCTGTAGAAAAACTCATGCGCACGGTGTTGGCGAAGTATCATTGGCACTTTGCGTATGAAGCGCTGGCTCCTGACTCTATTGATCCACGCATCTGTATTTCCAGAGAGGGGAATGGATTCTGGTATTCCATCTTTGCGCCGGACACGAGCACCTCGATTCAAACCTCGACACCCTACGGTGCACCGGTGTTGACAGAGATGGAAACCTTCGTCGCTGCTGGGCGCGCGCAATGGCATCCCGACAAATGCTGGCACAAGGAGTGTCGCTGTTTCGTGCGGCAGGAAGCAGCCAGCGTGATCCGCTCGAAAATTCTGTTTGCCGCATATCCGCAATATCATGACAGGCGCGTCTATCACAACCTGCGCGGCGCTGATGTCATCTTTTATCCACCCACAGAATATCTCGACACACTGGAGGTCGTGCATACCGCCCAGCCCGCTTCCGTCGAGGAGCTGCTCTTGCAAGAGCCTATGGCCTATGAATTGAAGACTGACGCCAGTGGAACTTACATTGAGATCAAAGACGTGACGGGGAGTGTGTCATTCTCCTGGTGATACGGGGCGACGCTTAGGCTTGGATCCTTGGGGAATGCTGAGCTTCAGGCGGAACTCCAACAAGCGCAGCTTATTCGATAAAGCACTGTGATTGTCTACGAAGCGGTTCGGAAGTGCGCCAAATAATGTCTGATCTGCAAAAGAATTGAAATTCTATTTTTTAGGCTTTAGCATTTCAAAATGCTGAAGTATCCAGATTTCTAGGAATCATCATCCGCATGTATTATCGCGATCATGCGCCTCCGCATTTCCATGCAGAATATGGTGAATACGAAGTAACTATAGATATACTCACAGGCGTAATCACAGGACATTTCCCGAAAAGAGCCCTAAAGGCCGTCCTCGAATGGTATGAACTCCACAAAGATGAACTGCTGCAGGACTGGAAGCTTGCCGAACAGCGTGAACCACTAGAACCAATTCAACCCCTAGAATAATGAAATTCCCACATATAAAAGAAGCTGAGTATTTAGACGGATACAGGATCTGGGTAAAATTCAGCGATGGAACCGAAGGCGAAGTTGATTTAGTAAATGAACTCAGCGGAACCGTATTCGCTCCGCTGAGAGATATCGATTTTTTCAAGGAGTTTTCACTAGATGGTAACACTTTGACTTGGCCGAATGGTGCCGATTTCGCACCTGACTTCATCCACTCATCTCTAAGGCAGATCAAGACGGTATAGACAATAGATTTCTCTGCCGCTCATCTATGTCTTGCCACCTCCTTATCTCTTGGAAAAATAGCTGTGTTCCTATTTATAAAAAAAATCGCGGTTTTTATCGCGTATGCTTAACGGCTGAAGTCGGATCGCTTACGGTTGATTGCATATCCTCAGGTATGAGTGAGCGCTTCAGCGCTTTTGGGCATGAGTCGGGGGAAGCCGGCATCGCACAACTCGGGCGCAAATGAAATGTGAAGGGCTATGTATTTTATGTAAGACTTTTCTCTGCTTTGTCGTCTGCTGTGGACGCCTAGAGTCTTGCATTGATTATGATGACTTCCTTACTCCATCGAATGACAGGTTCTTGGTTTTTATTGCTGATGGGCAGTTTGCTTTGTGGGCTGCTTCATGTCGGCTGTGCTAACAGTCTGTCGACGAATGCTCCGATTAAAATTGCGCTGATTGGGGATTCCACCGCGTGTGAGTATCCGGCGGAGGCTAAGCTGCGGGGTTGGGGGCAAATGCTTCCGAAATTTCTGCCTGAGCATGTTGAAATCTTCAATGCGGCACGGGGTGGTCTGAGCACCAAGACGTATCCGGACTGGCTGTGGAACTGTGTTCTGGAATCGAATGCGGATTACCTTTTGATTCAGTTTGGGCACAATGACTCGCATGCCAAAGGGCGGCCGGAATCGACCGATGCCGCGACGGATTATCGGGACAATTTGATCCGTTTCATTCGGGAGGCCCGGGCTGCGGGGATCGAACCGATTTTGGTCACGCCCGTGCGTCGGCGTTTGTTCAAGGACGGTGCCTTGACCTCCGAGCTTTCCCCGTATCGGGATGGGATGTATGCCGTGGCCGAGGCCGAAGCTGTCAAGCTGATCGATTTACACGAACTCAGCGGACAACTCTACACCGACCTGGGTGAGGCAGGCTCGGAAGCCTTTACACCGAATTTTGTCGATCACGCCGATCGCCCCGGTTCGATGGACCTTACGCATTTTACAGAAACCGGCGCGACTGCGATGGCGGCATTGGTCGCGAAAGAGTAAAAGGTCTAATAGCATCACTGGCCGAGAGGGCCGAATGAATACTAATTAAAAAATGATCGGTAGCGCAGCAGCGTCTTCGCTGCGCAAGTCAGTTTGAAGTCTTTTTTTTCGTAAGTGCGCCTTGAAGGCGCAAATGACTATTTCTTAGTCAGGTTGGCTAGCTAGGATGTCATTCTATCTTGATAGCTTTCGCGAGTAATATTTACTATTTCTGAATTTTTACAAAGTTAACTGGCGTGTTAACTTTTAGGGGAAATGAAAGAAGTTCAGTTATTCAGGTGAGCGGATGGCAGTAGTCCTGTCGAGGAGTTTATTGATTGCCTCACGGACAAGCAGGCGCAGAAAGTTACTTGGGTGCTGAAGCTCATTGAAGACATGGATATTATACCAGCTCAATACTGGAAGAAGTTGACGAATACGGACGATATCTGGGAAGCTAGAATTCAGTTCGCTTTTTCAGTAGTGATTGGCTAGCCACCTTAAAGCCCGTATCAAAAAGGTGAGGGCTTATTAGTTCCTAGTTGGTGCCTAGTGCGGATGTGTGTGTCGTGCTTGTGGATGGCTTCGGTGCGGTAATGATTTTTTGAACCATTCGGATCGTTTCAAAATGATGGATACCTTCGCCAATTTCGACCACAGCGAAACCATCGACTTTCTGGCTCTTGGTCGCTTTTCCATTGTATCGAATACCCCCCGATCCACCGGGGAGTGGCACTTCGACTTGCGCGGTCATTCCTTGCGGAATGTAGACTGAAAGCGCGAACGGCATTTCAGGCGTATTGCGCACGCGGACTTCGACTGGGCCAAGTGGAGTTGGAACTTTACCCATCGCTCGATTCAAAGGTGATACCGAATAGGGGCGAATCCGTGCCTTAACAAAGCCCGGTTCCATAGAATGAACTCCCAGAATAAAGCGAGGGATGAGGTTGGCGGGTGCCGCACCCCAAGCATGATTCCAGTCTTGATTCGGCTTGTACTTTTGATCCCAGGCCTCGTAGGAAATGGTAGTTCCGGTGTTGACCATGTGTTTCCAGCTACGGTCATTATCCGCCAACATTATATCAAAGGCTGCCTGTGCATTTCCGTATTCGAACAATGCTTCAATGAAATACTGAGCCGCATAGACGGAGCAGCGCATGCCGCGGTTTGCGACCCAATCTGAAACAGACTGTTGGTGTTCTTCTGGAACTAGGCCGAAGGCGAGTGGAAAGAAATTTGCGTGCGAAGAACTGTGTTCGGTGTGCACCCCGTCTAAATAGATGCCTTTTTCTTCGTCGAAGAAAGCAGCTTGAAAGGCCGCCAAGCCATTTGCGTAGAGTGCCGTGTATTCTGCCGCTTCTGCGGTTTTACCCTGTGCCTTGGCCAAGAATTCCATCAGTTTCAACGAGCGTAAGTGAAAGGCATTGATCACAGTATTTCGCTCAGTAAAAACGAACTCATCACGTTCGGAAGGGGGCCAATCCACTAGATCGGGACGCGTTTGTCCGCGAACACTGTGGATCAGGTTATCCTCTCCACGTCGCTCCAACAGTAGCTTGCTCTTCGTTCTCTCATAGTTTTCTTCTAGCCACTGTTTGTCGCCAGTCTCCATGTAATCCGCGTGCAGCATAAAAACCAAATGTGAAGCCCATTCAGTCGGCCATGTGGGGTGGGTAAAGAAATGATCGAAGGTGTCACGCGCCATTTGTTTATCGTGATCTACATAATAATGGCTCAATTGATTTAGATAGGCATCTGCCTCGTAGGGAGTGCGTTCACGATCGCCATCCACATAAACACTCGCGAAAGTCGTTGCTTTTATTGAATACTTGCACAGTTCCCAAATTTGGTTGAGCAAATCGTTGGACGAGATGAAGTCCGCAGCGAAGTCATCCCAATTCTTCGAGAACGCGGACCGTCGCACGATCGAGTCACTGCTGAAGGCTGCGGGCCATCCTTCGATCTCGACCCATCGGAAAGGAAGGATCACGCCCCATTCTTCGGGTGTTAGAATCGTAGTCGCATGTGGTGGAGGCATTGTCTTTGTATTGCGTTTATCAGCTTCGGGGGCGACGACGATGGACGTTTGCCCATTCAATTCGACAGTTGCCGCCTTATAGCGAACCGACCCGGGCGGCTTGAGATTGACACCTCCATCCTTGAAGTCTTCACCGAAATGCACTGTAATCCTTCCCTCTTTGCCGGGTGCAGGTCGAAGTTCGATGTTTCCAAATGAGACTTTGCCAAAATCGACCAGAATAGTGCCATTGTCCGACAGAACTATCTTGACGGGCGACTCTTCGACCAAGTGCGCCGAGCTCGCGAACATCTCATTTGGCAGCAGTAGAGAGTAGCCCAGTAGAGAGTAGCCCAGTATGAGGGCAACAGCAGGGGGGTGAAAAAGCTTCGAAGGCTTTAGTAACTGAGTATGGTAACGCATGCCTTTTAGCATTGTTCGGGGCTGCATCATTTAAAGTTTTATGGCCTTAATTGTTTACTTTGATCACAACTTCTTTTTCTGGCTGTGTTGCTGACCGTGCAGCGGTTATCTTGTGAGTGCCCGGTTCCTGAATCCATCTATTGGAGGCGACATCAAAAAAAGAGAAGGCTGTCCAGTGCAGTGGGATGTCGACCGTTTTAACTTCGCCGGGGTGGAGATCTAGCTTGGCAAATCCAGCCAGTTCCTTGACTGGCTGTTCAACACTGGATTCGAGGTCGGATGCGTAAATTTGGACGACCTCCTTACCTGTGACGGTACCGGTATTTTTGATCGAGACTGTAGCGATATACGGATACAAAGGGTCGGAGGATTGTTTCACTCTGAGGTCCTGATAGTCAAAGGTGGTGTAGCTCAATCCGAATCCAAAGGGGTAGCGCACATTGATATTGTTGGCATCAAAGTAGCGGTAACCAAACTCATTGACGGTATCTCGATAGTGTCCGTTCGATCCGTTGTAAGGGAGATCTTTAGCTCTGTAGGGCCAGGAGATCGTCAGCTTGCCCGATGGGTTGACATCGCCGTAGAGGAGGGCGGATATGATATTGCCGCCCTCTGATCCGGGGTGAAACACCTCCATGATGGCAGGTGTCTGCGCTTCCCAGCTGTTCATTTCCACGCCGCCAGCAGTGAAGAGCACAACGACGGTGTGCGGATTCGCCTTAACCATTTCTTGAATCAACTCCGCCTGCCATGAGGGCAATTCGTATTGCGAGCGGTCCGAGTTCTCACCCTGTATTGAAATACGACGGCCCCTTGTGGCAGGATCTTCACTTTTTAGGTCGTCTCCAATATTAAATCGTTGCCCGACGCCTACGCAGACAACAGCGACATCAGCTGCCGCGGCATTGACACGTGCCGCTTTGAAGAGGTCGGTCCCCTCTGGAGGAGGGGGCGCATAGGAGACTGCAAGTCGACCGACAAAACGCCCGCCTTTGGTTGCCGCCTCAACGATTACATCCTGCACGCCTGCCTTCTCGAAGGTGTGCCAGAATACTTTTTCGGTGCCTTCGCCAGCCTGCTCGTCCCACTGACGATAAATTTCGTGACCATTGATTCGAATGCTGACTGCGCAATGCGTGTTCACCTTGAACATATACTTGCCTGCTTGCGGGATGTCGATTTGACCAGTCGCCCGCACGCTTGCTTGGAACATATTCTTCAGTCCGGGGATGCCATCCTTGACTTTGGCAAACTCTCTTGGATCTTCAAAATCATAGACGCGATCTGCCGCTGCTGCGCTGTCGAAGACGCGCGTCGCAATCTGAGCAATTTGTTCGTGCGAGAGAGCTTGATTCCAGGTCCGTAGATCGTCTACCACGATTGCCAGCGAGCGAGCGCCGCCGACACGAGCACCACCAATGTAGTAATTAAAATCAGTTATTGGCTCACTGAGTTCAACACTAGCGAGTGGCTCACCGTTACGATAGAGCTGCAGGGTCTCACCATCCGAAACCAAAGCAACTGGAGTCCATTTGCGGTTCATGTCGTCCCAATTTTTAGTATTGAGCGCTGAATGCTCGCCTTGACGAACCATCAAGCCACTACTGCGCACATCGACGTAGTTATTATCGTTTGCCCAAAGATGCATGAGCGCGGCGTTCGGATTTAAGAACTGCTCGTCCCACTTCAACCAGCAGGTAATCGTCCAGCCCTCCTTGGCATTTTCGATAGAGCCGATTTTGACACGTTCACGTCCGTTGGTAAGGAATGCTTTGCCGTTGATTCCTTCGGTCGAGTAAGCAGCCGGTCCAGGAACTATGTTTGAAATGTCTAGCTTATCCGCTTCGACCGAGTGGATCACGGGACCTTCCAGTTCGAGGCCGTTAAAGAACTCAATTTTGCAAGGGAAGTCGTAGGCGAACTGTGGCCATTCATTCCAATAAGCTCCATTACAGCCTTCTGACACCGTGAAGTCGATACCGCGGGCTCGGAAAGAGTCCGCGAGCGTGATGCCATAGCTATCGTAAACAGTGCTGCTCCCTTGATTCCCGACAGTTAGATCGCGATTATCAGAAAAAGGACCGATTAACGCGACTTTTTGACCTTTCTTTAGTGGAAGGATCGAGCCTTCATTTTTGAGTAGCACAGCGCCTTCGGTGCCGGCTCGGAACATCATTTTTTGAAAGTCCGGGAAGTGGTAGCCTGAAGGAGTTTCATCTCCGAAATAGGACAAGTTTTTGAGCTTTAGCATTGTGCTTTCCATCAAGCGGGCATCAATGTCTGCCATCGTTAGGGAACCACTCTTCAGTGCTAATTCGATGGCAATTTGTGTCATTCTGCGATTGCCTGGCAATTCTGCATTGAGCCCATTTTTGATCGCCTGGGCTGGGTCGAAATAGGCACCCCAGTCCGACACAAAGAAGCCTTTGAAGCCCCACTCATTACGGGCTATATCCAATAGCAGTGTTTTACTGGAGCTCATCCATTCGTTGTTTAACTGGTTATAGCCAGCCATGATACTCCAGACATCACCTTCTTTTACGCACATTCGAAAAGCGGGCAGGTAGAGTTCTCGCAGTGGACGCGTTGGGATCGTGACATTATGCGATTGGCGACCTGCTTCCCAGTTATTCCCGACAAAGTGCTTTGCATTGGCAATTACACCTTCCGATTGTAGCCCGTGGGTAATGTGTACGCCTTGGTAGCCAGTTAGGAAAGGGTCTTCGCTCGCGTATTCAGAATTTCGTCCAGCGCGGTTGTCCTTGATGATGTTGACTCCGGGGCCCCAGATTGCGTTGAGGCCGTATTCTTTTGTCAGATGTGCCCATTGTTTGCCTGCTTCAAACATCACATTCTTGTCCCATGACGAAGCAATTGTTAGGGCGGTCGGAGAGACGGGGCCATGGTTGCCATTCAAACGGTTTTCCTCGCTCTCTACACGATTCGGCGGACGCCATCCGGAGGGCCGCGGACCGCGTGGGCCGTTGGTGGCCATAAAGGGGCCGATTCCGAGTCGCTCGTTCCAGCGCTGCGAGCGGGAGCCCATCCCAGGGAGCCCTTCTAGTGGTTGGATGTTTAGTTGCGCAACCTTTTCCTCCAGCGTCATCTGATCGATTAGCCAGCGTGCCTGCTGTTCGAGTTGCATGTTCTCCCAGCCTTTAGGACGTAGCGGCTCGATAGTGCTTGGTGGATTGTAATCTCCAAAACAGGTCAGGGCTACGCTTGCAGCTAGTGCGTATATGGTAGAATGCGTAGTTTTTAAAGTCTGCATTGTATGTTTATGTGCTTTAGCGAGGGTAAGTGAGTTGAACTTCATTCGTATATGATTTGTCTTAAATATGGCATGTATTCAGGTCCGCGTGGGAAACGTAGGCTGCTATGGACTATCTCGCGCAACATGAGGGCCTCCAGTATACACGATCTAGCTATAGTTGGATGGAGGCGTTTAAGGACAGGATGATGGCCTTTAACGAATACGGTCAGTTTAGTATTGATTGGCTTTGATCGTGTCTTTCGAGACTTGCACTTCGGTCCAATCATCAATGCCTATTACGGATTTGAAGGGGGCGGTGGTGCTGGCTTCTGCGGGTGTTTCGAGTGCGGAGTAAACGCTGAAGGCGGGTTCTTTGCGGATGCCAAAGGGGTGTTCTTTGCTGGGCAGCGTGCGGAGTCCGACTTTGAGCCCGCCTTCCATTGGGTGGTCGACCCAGCGGTGGTAATGAAAGCTTTCGATAGAATCGAGGGGCATGATCTTGGCCCATGTGTATGCGATCGCGGCGGCCTTGTCCTTCATTGATTTCTGACTGTAGTCGGGCGTGTGGTAGCCTTGTTCTGACAGAACGATGGTGCGCTTGTTTTTCTTATAAAGAAAACGGTCTTGGCTGAGATAGGCGTCGAGGACTTCGATGTTTTTGGGAGTGATCATTGGAGAGTCGAAGTGGTTGGTCGCTTTGGTGTCTTCCCAAGTGCGCGGCTTTAATAAACTTTGCGGGTAGGGGTGATAGGCGATCGCCCATTGGTAGTCGCCGCTGACGGTGGAGTAGTCGGCCAAGCGGTCTAGCAACGCGCGGGGTGGGTAGGCTTTGAATTTATCTGCGGGGCTGTAGTTCCAGTGGTGCGTTAGCGAGATGAAGACTTCGGCGGTGGGATTGAAGCGACGGGCTTCGATGTAAGTGAGGCGCATGGCCTTCTCATAGGTGTCCATGTAGGTGGCCATGGGAGTCTCGCCCATATTGGTCCAGATCCAGCCATAATCGACTTCGTTGAAGACGATCCAGTGGGTGATCCAGCCATGCTTTTTGTCGGGGCGACTGTAGCGTTCGGCTAGGAAAGAGACGATGGCTCGGTAGAGGTCGCTGCTGGCTTCTGTGGTCAGGTTGGCCATGGAGTAGATTCCGGCGCTTTGGTAGTCGGGGTGCACGAGGAGTCCTGCATGCTTTCCAACGAGCAAGATGGCGCTGGTGACGATGCCCATGTCAGTGAGCTGTCGAATGTTTTTGTCGTGCTGGTGGACGGCGGCGGCGTTGAATTTCCAGAGCTTACCTTGGTGCGTGTATTCGATGATTTCCGCATTCGGGCCGAGGTTGATCAGATTGCCGAGCTCGATGTTGACGGTGGATGCGGTAATGCCCAGATCGCCGAGGTCGTCATGGTAAATGCCTTCTTTATAAGTGATACCGCCGAGACCTTTTTTGTTGGCAGGTCGTAGGCGCGGGATGTCGCGTTCGGCGGCAGCGCTTAGGTCGGTGGCCCAAACGGCAGGACTGAGTAATGTCGTGGTTTCACCGTTTGGCTGCGCTTGTGCGAGTGCATAACGATTGGCGATGCGGTCGCGGCCGTCTGCTTGGAAGCGGGGGAGGTGGACCTCATACTTGCCAGTTAGGGGCTCCATGTTCAGAAGTGTGCCGTGGGTGGAATTCCACGGATCTTCATGCGGGAGGTATTCGATTAAGTGGATGGAGCGGTGTGAGGAATTTTGAATCGTGCCTGATAAGACGATCTGCTGGCTCTGAACGGATACATTCGCGATGCGCTCGGGCCAATTTTCTTTGTGGAGGTAGGCTTCGATGGATTTGGCGGTCGCTAGCTTTCTCGCTTGGATGGCCTCGGCCTCGGCCGCATTCATTTGCTCTTCTTGGGTGGGGGCGCGCAGCTGTAGATTGCGCATTTGTATTTGCGTGCCTGGTCTGCGGCCGATGTCGATACGGATGACGTCATCCTTGGCGGTCCATTTGCCTTTGGTTCCAGTTTTTAGATTAATCGAGTAGGGCTGCCATGCTTCGGCTTTGGGCAGGGCGCCGCCTTCGAGTTGCCGGCTTTGACTCCAATTGGGTTTCTTTAAACTTTTTGAGTAGAAGACTTCCAGGAAGTCGACTCCGTCGGGGCAGAAGTATTCGAAGGCAAGGATATGGCTGTCTTCGCTGATTCCGGTTGAGCGGGTGGATGAAAGCACGATTTGTGGGTCATTGCCGGTGGTTGTGATTTGCAGCGCATTGTCGGCTGTCCGCTCGACCGTGACGTCGACATTCTTCGAGAAGTCGATCCTGAGTGGACTCGCTGCGTTCAGGCCGTGTGAGGCTAGCAATAAGAGAGAAATGAGGTAGAAGAGCTTTTTCATCGGGGAGGGTGTAGAGTAGTCAAATTGAACGTTTCTGCTAATGTAGATCCATGAAAATAGAAATATAGAGACTTTACAAGAAAGGATTCTTATATAATGTTTTGTCAACGTCACTGAACAGAGATGTTGTCCTCTATCTACTCACCCCTGTTGATTTCTTGTGTTAAAATTACCCCATAACCAATCTGCGCCTACAGCTGGATTTGCGCTTGTTCTAGCGCTGTCGCTCATGGCATTTGTGCTGCTACTCTTGCTTTCAATTACAACGCTTGTCCGTGTGGAGACGAGTGCTTCGGGCACGGCAATCAGTCGGATGGAGGCGCAGCAAAACGCATTGCTCGGGGTTTATTTGGCAGTGGGGGAGTTGCAGCGCGGACTGGGTCCAGATCAACGAGTGACGGCGCCTGCGGACCTCTTGGATAGTGCGCCGGATACCTTAGAAAGCGAGGGCGTCTTGAATCCTTATTGGCTGGCAGCGTATCCCAGTGTGCAGCCTGGAAGCGAAGCTCAGACTTTGGAGACCTTACGTGCATGGTCGACGGATCAATCGGCGGCAGATCGGGTTAATTGGTTTGTTTCTGCACGTACAGATCTCAGTGGCGCTGGCGTGAATCCTGCGACGACGGATGTGGTGGCGCTCAACGGTGGAGATGCATCTCAAGTGATCACACTCGCTCGTTATAAAGATAATGCAGACGCGGTGGTGGATGTGCGGGCAGGGAAACTGGATATTACGAATCAGAGCGATTCGGTGGACGGGCGTTATGCTTGGTGGGTCGCGGATGAGAGTGCCAAGTTTCGGATCAATGTGACTAAAGACGATGTTGTTTTGGATAGTCAGCCCTTCGACCCACGCTGGTCGTTGATGGCTCCGCATCAGTCGAACCCATCGGTGATTCCTGAGCTGTCTTCATTTGATGTCGCCGATCCTTCGCAGAAAGCAAAAATGGCCCGTGTCTCCAGTGCGGATAGTTTGCAGCTTTTGGACCCAAGCTGGGAGACTTGGACCCGTGAGAATAGCGATGACTATACGACGGTCGCGCAGAGTATTCCAGTCGATGTGACTCAGGGGCGCTTGAAGGAAGATCTCAGCGTTTACTTGGGCTCTGATTTGAGTGGCCTGAACGACTCGGACTTTATCGTTCGTGGCAGTGCGACCGATTTGAATTATCGTGGGCAGTTGAGTGTGCCAGCGTTTCAAATGGATCACAGTGCATTGAAGCTGCCTCAGTTTGGTTTGCTGAAATCGTGGTATACTCGTGGCATGGACCTTTCTGGGCTCGATCAAGGAACTCCCGCAGAGCCGCGCGCGCAGGCACCGGATGCGAGTGGTCTGCATCCAGTGATTTTAAGAACGGCACTGTATTTTGGAGTCTCGTATGAGATCATGCCGGACGGGAGTGTTATGCCCGTCTATCTGGTTTACCCTAAATTTGTTTTGTGGAATCCACACAACGTGCCCATTGCGCCTGCCAAATACATCGTGCAGGTGCGGGCCTTCACGACGATTAATACGCAAATTAATGCAGATTTAACTGATGATGGCATCGACAACCCAAGGAGCTATGCGGCGGTGAATATCACTCCGGGGCAAGAGCCCTTCGGTTATCAGGGCAACCTGCCCGCACAGCCTGCGAATAATACATTTGCTCATATGAACTTCGCCGGTGGGGGGAGCTGGGCGCTGGAACGCGATGCGGAAGATAGTTATCCTTATTTCACTTTCGTGATTGATAATCAAGGTTTTGCGCCTGGGGAAACACTCTATTTTACCGGTGCCGACAAGCATCCCAATGGCGAATATGTGGATACTGAAGTGGAGGATGTTTCCGCTGATTTTAATAATCATAATTTGTTAGTGAATGCCGATGAGGGACCACTTGGATTCTTTTACTTACCTTCGGGCTCTTTTCTGACGCCATTGCCGAATCAGACGGGCGATCCCGTGCCGACAACTGGCAGCAGCGATACCCTGCAAACGACTATCTACTTCAGAGATACCTTAACCAACGCGCCCGATGGGAATCGAGAGCCTAGTTTATCTTCGAAATTGTATCACTATTCGACTGCGGGCGATGTGGAGCTCTTACAAGAATTAAACCTGAAGGGGCCCAGCTATAGCGAAACCCAAATCGATTGGGAGCACATAGATACCGAGGGTAATAGCGGCAATAGCTGGAGCCCGCTGGATCGTCCTGTTTCTTATCGCAGTCTCGATTACTATAAAAACACCAATCCTTTCGAAGCCGTGGCGCACCGTGGGCATGGTTACTTTATTAGCCCGATGGCGAGCCCTTCGGCTGGCAATAAGGCGCGAATGATGGCACGGCACAATTTCGTGATGAATGAAGTGACTATGGCAGACCCGCTGGTGAGTAACTTGAGCTCGGGCCGTATATATTCAGACTCGATTCCGACGGATAATTGGTTCAGTGGTCCGCCGTTTCCTTCGGAAATTCCAGAGGATATTTCGTATGCTGGAATTGTAGCCGATGGTTACGATCGACCTGGTGGATATGGGCTCTATCAGAATAGTAGTAATTTTAGCCAAGGCACCGTTTATCCACTCTATGACAGCGTGCGCATGGAAACGGATCTGTTTTCGATCGGCTTTTTGAAGAATGTGAACTTTAGCCAGTTCTATTGGCAGCCGACATTTACTGTGGGTAACTCGGAGGCGCACACCCATGTCCATCGCAATAACATCAAAGCGACCCAGGGGAGCACCGTATATACGGACCTTTCTTATCTATTAAATGAGTCGCTCTTTGATCGTTTTTATCTGTCGACGATTCCGCAAACGGGCGTGTTCAATCCCACCGCAGATTTGATTTTGCCGAACACTCGAAATCGTTTAGTGGCGGGGGACGATGGCACATTTGCAAGTGATACGAATCTGCGAAATTCTCCCACAGCGTTTGCGCAATCCGCTGCCAGTATTGCGATTGAAGGTGGCTTCAACGTCAACTCCACTTCGGTCGATGCATGGCGCATGTTGCTGGCCTCTTATCTCGGAGAGAGCGTGCTCGCCGCCGATGGTAGTGCGAGTCACTCCTTACAAAACTCCGCGTTGACCTCAAAACTGTATCCCTTGCTGGCCGAAGGTGGCGCAGTCGATCCCTCCGCTCCAGAGGCATGGTCTGCAGTGCGCTCTTTAACTGTGAACGA
This sequence comes from Thalassobacterium maritimum, assembly GCF_031127805.1. Taxonomy (NCBI): domain Bacteria; kingdom Pseudomonadati; phylum Verrucomicrobiota; class Opitutia; order Puniceicoccales; family Coraliomargaritaceae; genus Thalassobacterium; species Thalassobacterium maritimum. Next base: position 18,129 of record NZ_JARXHW010000021.1, read on the forward strand.
GATCGACTTGCTGGCTGAAGCGATTGTCGAAGAGGTGAAGCGTCGCGGTCCGTTTCTATCTCTGGCAGATTTCGTGAATCGTCGTTTGGTGGGGAATTCAACGACTGTGGAGGGCGACTATCTCGGTCTTAAGGGAACGTTGCAAGCGGCCATCGATAAGCTGTCCATTTCAGGGCAAGGAGTTCTCAACGAAGCATACTACCAGGGCAGTCTTGCCGCTCTCGCGCTTAACTATCCCGACGGTGTGCCAGTCAACTCTAGCTACCCCGAGCATGAAACAGGTATGCCTGGTGGATTGGGGGGCTCACGCATGTTTGGAGTGCCTGGATTCTTGACACAGGGAGATCTCCTTTCGGCCATAGCGCCGATCCTGACCGTGCGGGGGGATACCTTTACGATTCGTGCCTATGGGGAATCACTTTCCGGAATTTCGGACAAGGTGGAATCCAAAGTTTGGTGCGAAGCAGTGGTGCAACGTGTGGCGGATCCGGTGGCAGTTGGGGATTCCGTGGTGGCTCCTACGGGGGATTTTGGACGCTCTTTTCGAATCCTCTCAATTCGTTGGTTGAATGAAGCAGATGTTATTTAATATGAATTCACGAAAATTATTTTTACTTGGACTCCTAACTGTCTGCGCCGTTCCAGTCGCATCGGCTGATGAGAAGATGAAGGCGGCAGAGATGTCTTCCATCAATTACTCGGATTTTCCCAGTATGTTGAGTCCAGATGATTTGGGTTTCAAGGTGCTGGCTCCGTTCATCGGCAAAGAAGACTTGTTCATTCAATATGGAGCCGGTGGCTATCGCAGAATCCAAACAGTGGCGGACGGCTTAAGTCGCACGCATTATTATTCTGGTTCGAGCCCGCTCACGTTTTATCGCAAGGGTGTGGATGCGGAAGGGGAAGTAGTTTATCTACCAGCGGGATCTTGTGAGTTTAAGTCAGCAACGAAGGATGCCGTCATCTGTATGCAGAAACGCGGTGAGGAATATATCGCCTTTCCGATTGATCTGAGCCTGAAGGGACAGCCACTGGGCAGTGTGCGCTTTGTCAATTTCACGCCCGCTAATTTGGTTGTGCTGCTCAACGACGAACGAGCGGCCATCAAGCCCGGCGGCGAAGTGGTCACTACCTTCGAATCCAAAGCGAAGACCTATTTTAATTTTAAAATAGGGGCAATGTATGAGGATGAGGCCAAGATGATTTATTCCAAGCGGCATCCCTTTCGTGGAGGGATGCGCATTCTCTTTATCGGCTATGCCTCGCGCTCTCCGGCGAGTGGTGAAAGTCCCTTTCGTGTCGTGAGTCACTATGATAAAGGTCCAGAGGTCCGAGCGATGTCGGCCGAGTGAGCCTATAATCTTGCAGCGTCTATTTCTGAATTTCCACAACTGTTAAACGATCTACATGACTTCATTGAGTGACCAATCTGTTTGGCTGGTTTCGCCCTTATCGAGCGAATCGACACCAACATCTGCATCTTATTTTCGCACTAAGTTCGAGCTTCCAAATGAAGTGACGAAGGCGGTCTTGCGCTTTTCAGCACTCGGCATTGTGGAGCCGTGGATCAATGGCGTGCGTGTCAATGACGACTATTTTACGCCCGGGTGGAGTGACTATCGCAAGCGTGCATATGTGTGCCGTTACGAGGTAACCGAGCAGCTTGAAGTCGGTGAGAATTGCCTGGGCATTGTACTGGCCGATGGCTGGGCGGGTGCCGCTTTTGGCCCCAAGGGGCATGAAGCTCGCCACGCGCCCCAGACCATGTTTGTCGCAGAATTGCAGCTCACCTTTGCCGACGGAACGCAGCAAGTGATCGGGAGTGATGTCACTTGGAAAGTGCGGCGTGGGCCTGTCGTCAAAAATTCGCTGTATCACGGGGAGACCTATGATGCGCGTAAGGCGATGCCAGATTGGGCGTCGAGTTCCAGCGCGGAGCGCGGGTGGAAGTCAGTCGCGAGTGTGGAGACGCCGCAGGTCGAGTTGACGGAGAAAGCCTGCCCGCCAGTGCGGGTGACGGAAACCTTAGCAGTGGTGGAGCTGCGCAAAGAGTCGTCAGGCTTGATCGCCGACTTTGGGCAAAACTTGGTCGGAGTCGTTCGTATCAAGTTAAAGGATACGCGTGCAGGTCAAAAAGTAATTTTGAAATTCGCTGAGATGTTAAATGAAGACGGCTCGCTGTATTTAGAGAATCTGCGCGATGCGGAGGCGACGGATTGCTACATTTGCAAGGGATCTGCGGAAGAAAGCTATCAGCCGCATTTCACCTTTCATGGCTTTCGCTATGTGCAGATCGAAGGAGTTGATTTGGACTTGAGTGCTGAAGATTTGGAAGCCTGCGTGCTGCATAATGATTTGGCCCCGCTGGGGACGTTTCAGACTTCCAATGCGATAGTGAATCAGTTGCAGGACTGTATTCGCTGGGGGCAACGCGGAAACTTTTTAGAAGCACCGACTGACTGTCCACAACGCGACGAGCGCTTGGGCTGGTCGGGGGATGCACAGGTTTTCGTTGATACGGCATGCTTTAATTATGATTGCGAGGGTTTCTACCGACAGTGGATGGATGCCATGCGCGATGGTCAGCGAGAGGACGGAGCGTTTCCCGACGTGGCTCCAGACATTCTAGGTTGGCATGGTAATGCCGGCTGGGGCGACGCGGGCATCATTGTGCCACATGCAGTCTGGCTGCACACTGGAGCGACCACGATTATTGAAGAAAACTGGCAGGCGATGGAGCGCTATCTGCGCTTTCTCAAAGACCGGGCGAAACACTATATTCAGCCAGAAACCGTTTATGGTGATTGGTTGGCGGTCGATGCGGTGAAGCCGCAATGGGGGCCGACACCGAAGGATTTGATTGGCACCGCCTATTATGCCAGAGACGCGCAACTTATGGCGCGTATGGCTGACGCGCTGGAGCGAACTGCTGCTGCGAAACGTTATAGCCAACTGGCGGCGCGGATCACTGCTGCTTTTCAGCAGCGCTTTATCACCGCGGAAGGATTGGTATTAGGAGATACCCAGACTAGTTATTTGATGGCTTTAGCTTTTGACCTCGTGCCCGAGCATTTGATCGAGGCCGCGGGCGCACGTCTGGTGGAAAAGATCGAAGCGCGTGAGTGGCATTTGTCGACTGGCTTTCTTGGCACGCCATTGCTCAATCCGGTGTTGTCTAAGATTGGCCGCAGTGATGTCGCCTACAAGTTGTTGCTGCAGGAGAGTTATCCGAGTTGGTTGTATCCGATCAAGAACGGCGCGACCACGATGTGGGAGCGTTGGAATAGTTGGACGCGTGAAGATGGCTTTGGTCCAGTGGAAATGAATTCATTCAATCACTATGCCTACGGTGCGATCGGCGAGTGGCTGTATCAAACAGTGGGCGGCATCTCTCCGTGCCCGGAGGCGCCAGGCTATGCGCGCGCTATTTTATCGGCTCAGCCGAGCCCCGACTTAAAGCGCGCCTCCTGTGTCTTGAAAACGCGCGTTGGCACGTATCGCTCAAAATGGACGATCAAGCGAAAGAACTTACACTGGGACCTGATAGTTCCGACGAGCGGGGAAGGGCGGGTAGTGCTGCCTGCGACGCCATGGTCGAAGGTGAAGCTCAATGGTAAATCAGTGCCGAGCCGTTTGAAGCATACCGATCAGCGCAACGCTATGTGCCTGCCTGCTGGGAAGCATCGTATTGAAATTGAGAATTGCCCGCTCGCGCATCTTTAAATTCTCAAAGGCCCATTTCATCCGTCATCGGGCACGCCGCATTTTAATAACTATGTCTGCTTTAAGCACTCTATTCTACGTACCTGCGATCTGTCTCGCGACTGTTGCTTCATTGCTCGCGTCTGCGTCACAAGCTGAGCCTCAACGCCCCAATGTTGTGATGATCATCGTCGACGATCTCGGTTGGCGCGACCTCGGCTGCTATGGTAGCGAGCTCTATCAAACCCCAGCGGTCGATGCCTTGGCGGCGGAAGGCTTGAGCTTTTCAAATGCCTATGCGTCCAGTCCGCTCTGCACGCCGACCCGGGCCAGTATTCTTACGGGGCAAACGGTGGGCCGCTTGCGTTTGACCACGCCCGTCGGGCATGTGCCTGAGGTGAAGCTCGATGCTGCGGAGCGTGCGAGCGCGGCGGCTGGTCTGCCGATGACGGAGCCGGAAACCAATAACCGGATTCCACTCGATTCGATTACCATTTCCAAATTGTTAAAAGATGCCGGCTACGCGACTGCCTTCATGGGAAAATGGCATCTGGGCTACGATCCCTACATTCCTGAAAACTTTGGCTTCGATCATGTTGTGGGCGGTCGTGGTTTCCCGGGGCCACCGCCTCCAGGGTTTTTTGGTCCTTGGGATACCGCAGAGACCAATATGCCTACGGTCGAAGGGCATCCCAATGCAGATGATGTGATCGGCGATGCGGCGGTCGATTTTATCGAGTCCAAGCAAAACGAACCTTTCTTTCTCGCGCTCTGGTTTTTCAATGTGCATGCGCCTTTCCAGGGGAAGCCCGAACTCATTGAGAAATACCGTCCACTCGCAGCGCAGGCGCAGTATCAAAAATCCGCGGTCATGGGAGCCATGGTCGAGACGATGGATCAGAACGTGGGCAAAGTCACCGAAGCACTGAAACGCTTAGGCTTGGATGAGAACACGATCGTGATTTTCTCCTCTGATAACGGAGGCAACATGTATGACCGTCCCGAGGGTGAGAATCCGACGAATAATTATCCTTTGAAAGCGGGGAAGGGCAATAACTACGAAGGCGGCTCGCGTGTGCCGCTGATTGTGAAATGGCCAGGGAAAGTGCCTGCGGGTGATTGGACCGATACCATTGCAATCAGCTATGACTTCTTTCCTACCTTGCTCGATGTCGCGCAATTGGAGACGCCCGAAGCCGCGGTGTTGGATGGAGTGAGCTTGCTGCCCGCCTTTTCCGGTGAGTTGATGGAGCGTCCTCCTGTGACTAGTATGTTTGGGCACACCGTGCTGGCCACGGGAAACCTTGCGAATGCGTGGGTGCGTGATGGCAAATGGAAGTTGCTACGTTTCTTTAAGCTCGGTGCCGATCAGGAGGACTTACTGGAGCTGTATGATCTGTCGATCGATTCAGGCGAAACCCAGAACTTGGCTTTGGAACATGTAGAAGTCGCCGAGCGATTGAACGACTGGTTGGACGCGCATTTGGCCGAGACCGATACCTTGCTGCCTCGTCAGAACCCGAACTACGACCCAGAGATGAAGCAAGCTGGGTTCGTGATGCAATCCGGTGGTTATTTCATCGGCGGCCAAGATGCGACTAAGGCGACAATTACCTCCAATGCCGATCGAGTGGTGCTACGCTACTATCCAGAGGCGGGCGCTACGGGCGACCAGTTGGAATTTCAGTTGATGTCAAATTGTGTGATCTCTGCCACAGTGGGCCTTGGCGATGGACCACTCTACGGGGCGCCGATCACTGTGAATTCTGATCTCACTTCGGGACTCGTCGTAGTGCCGATCGGGCGTGCTTACGAGCGTGGGCCCATTACACTGTTGCTCGATATGGAGCAACCAGGCCGCAGCCATATTAGTGCGGTGCAACTGAGCGACAGCCATCGGTAGCTCCTGAATTAGCCGTAACAGATCCGATAAAAACTCATGCATTGCGAGTTGACAAAAGTTCATAAGAAAGGTTTCTTATTGCATACCTCATCATGAAAAAACTACCTAAAGCTGCCTTTACCCTGATTGAATTATTAACTGTGATCGCTGTGATTGCGGTTCTCGCGGCGATCTTAATCCCTGCTGTCGGTGCAGCCCGACACCGAGCGAATAGTTCGAAAAGTGTGTCCAACCTCAGGCAGATCGGGAACGCGGTGTCGTTGTTTACAAATCAGCACAAAGGCATTTTTCCTTTGCTCAACCGCAAGTTGAGTGATCCGGATAGCACGTCGCAGTATTTTTGGGTGCAAGCCTTGGAAGAAGAGATTTTGGAGTGGGATCGCTCGGAGTCGGGCAAGCACCCGATGTTTGATGATCCGACGGCGCAAAAGAGTCATGGCATCAGCGACTATGGCGGCAGCACCTATATTTTTCTAGATGCGAATCCGGACAATACGGATCGTTCGACTTCTGGGTTCAGTGTGAATCGTCTCGAAAATCCCGCACAGACACTCGTGCTTTGCACCGCCTATGCGGAAAATACTGGAAACGCGTCTTGGTATATTCAGGGCGATTTCGCCAAAGGATCGAATCCGACGAATATACCGGAGCCCCGTTTAAATAATGGCGAGGTGGGCGTGGTCTTTGCGGATGGCCACACTGAGTTACTTAGTCGTGAAAAAGTTTACGATTTGGAGTTTCGCAAACGTCTTTTTGACCCGTCCGAATATTAATCCCGCTTCAGTTTCCTATGTCTATTTTTAAGTCTTTAGTTCTGGGGACATTGCTTGGCCTTGTCGCGCTTACCGTGGGCGCGAAACAGCCTAATATTATTCTGATTGTTGCGGATGATTTGGGTTGGCGTGATAGCTCCGCCTATAAGAGTGAGTTTTATCAAACTCCAGGCATCGATCGTTTGGCGAGCGAAGGGGTGCTTTTCACGGATGCCTATTCGTCGAACCCCCTGTGCTCGCCGACGCGTGCCAGCATTTTGACTGGTCAGTCGCCGGCGCGTTTGCGTTTCACCGCCGCGTCGGGACATATTCAGCAGGCGATTTTAGATCCCAAGCAAGGGACTGCGGCGGCTGTGGATAAGCCGGCTATCATCCCTCAATCGCGCTCACGTCTGCCCAATGAATACGTCACCTATGCCGAGCTTTTACAAGAGGCTGGCTATCGCACCGCGTTTATGGGGAAGTGGCATGTCGGTTCCGCTCCCTACATCCCCGAAAATCAGGGCTTTGATGTGGTGATCGGTGGACGTCATCATCCGGGGCCACCACCTCCGGGAGGCTTCTTTGCGCCATGGGAAGTGGAGACGATTCCCGACTACCCGAAAGGCACGCATATCTCCGATGCGATCACCGATGAAGCGTTGAAGTTTATCAAAGCCAATCGCAGCGATCCTTTTCTACTCAACCTGTGGTTTTACGATGTGCATGCACCGTTTCAAGCGAAGCCTGCCTTGGTCGATAAGTATGAGCAATTGGTCGACCCCGACTACCCGCAACGCTCGCCGACGATGGGGGCGATGATTGAGGCAATGGATCAAAATATCGAACGCCTGTTGCAGGAGCTCGATCGTATGGGCCTGCGCGACGACACCATTATTATTTTCACCTCCGACAACGGCGGCAACATGTATAACGAAGTCGATGGCACCACACCGACCAACAACTTTCCGCTGAAGAGTGGTAAGGGCAATAACTACGAGGGCGGGGTGCGTGTGCCCTTGATTGTTTCGTGGGCAGGCGTATCACGTCCAGGCACCATGACGGATTCGGTGGTGTGCTCTGCTGATTTGTATCCTACGATCTTGAACATGGCAGGCTTGCCGCAGCATCCTGAGCATCACAAAGATGGCATCGACTTTAGTGCAGCCATTGCAGGGGAATTCTTTGATCGCGGCCCCTTCATTTCGCACTTTCCACACTATGTGCCGGCCACGGATAATTTACCTAACACTAGTGTGCGCGTTGGTGACTATAAGTTGTATCGCTTTTACTACGACGGCGAAAATCAAGCGCACCGCTATGAGCTCTATAACTTGAAAACGGATATCGGTGAGACGAACAATCTTGCCGACAGTATGCCGGAAAAAGTTTCGCAGTTGGACGCGACTATTGAGGCCTATTTACAAGAAGCCGAGGTGCTGGTGCCGATCAAAAATCCGCGCTTCGCTAGTAAACCGGTGATGGGCTGGAACGTGATCGGCGATGTTGAACTCACAGCCGAAGATGGAGTGCTCCGCATGGATAGTCATGGTCGTGATCCTCGGATCAGTAGTCACGACTTTCATCATGTCAGTGGCCCCGTGGCGCTGTCCTTTACGATGCGTTCCAAATCGATTGGAAAGGGCCAAGTCTTTTGGACATCGCCCACGGTGAAAGGCTTTAAGGGCGACCATTCGGCTAGCTTTTCGGTCAAGCAAGATGGCGCCTGGCATGATTACGTGGTCCAGCTGCCGTTCACTGGAAAATTGAACTCAATACGTTTAGATCCCTCGCAGGGTGAGGGTAGGATCGAACTTAAAAACATACGTCTGCTCGGTTCAAACGGGCAGGTCTTACACACTTGGAAGTAATTATTTATGTTGAAAAAAGCATGTCTACTCTTGGCCGCGACCTGTCTATTGCAGTCGGTCTCTGTCGCAAAACAACCGAATGTCGTTCTCATTCTGGCGGACGATATGAGCCCCGATCTCTCGATGCTGGGTACGCCTGGCATTGAGACGCCAAACATCGATGCATTCGCTAAAGAAGGGGTGTATTTCAACAATGCATTTGCCGCTTCGGCGTCCTGCTCGCCCTCGCGCACTGCGATCTTAACAGGTATGTGGCCGCATAGTAATGGCAACTGGCGCAATGTGCACACGCCGCCGTTGAATCTTCCCGATAAAGCATTTTCCCGTGAGACACACATCGTTGACAAGGTTGGCATCGGTCGTGACGTGGCGACACTGCCCGAGGTTTTTCAGTCCAACGGCTACTTCACCGCAATCACACAGAAGCTCCACTTAAGCCCCGCATGGCGTTATCCTTATGACGCACGCAATCCAGTGCAGTCCGAGCCTAAGCGTTTTCACAAAGTGATGGGCGATTTCATCGAGCAGGCGGGCGATCGTCCGTTTTTTATTCATGCCAACGTCGCCGCGCCACACCGGCCTTATCGTGCTCACTTAAAATCCAATCCAGATCAGGAACTACCTGCGGCAGACAGTATCGAAGTGCCGTCGTTCTTGCCCGACACACCGGGCGTGCGCCGCGATATGCAGGAGTATTACGCCTGTGTTGAGATCGCAGATGCATGCGTCGGTGCGATCCTTCAGGCCTTGGATGATGCGGGCATTCGTGAGGAGACCTTCATCATCTTCACCTCCGACCAAGGCATGCCGATTCACTATGCCAAAGCATCCGCGTATCCTACTGGAACACGTATTCCGCTCGCGGTGGTGGGGCCCGGTGTCGTCAAAGGACAGACGAATGACTCGCCCGTTTCGCAAATCGATTATGCGCCCACGATTCTTGATTATTGTGGCATTGAAATTCCTGAAGTCATGCAGGGGGAATCTTTGCGGCCGATCCTCAGCGGGGGCGACAGTATCGAAGGGCGCGAGTATGTGTTTGCCGAGCACAATTCACACGGTCCCGATCCGCGCGAGTTCTACCCGCAGCGTGTAGTGACCGATGGTAACTGGTATTACATTTTGAATGTCGATCCTGAAAAAACACAGCGTTTGCCCGATGATCTTCGCGGTGTCGAAGTGTGGGGCAACCATGCTTACGATGCGATCATTGCCGCGAAAGAGAGTCACCCCGCTGAATATGCGTATCTAACACTTTTTGATAAACCAAGGCAGCCTGAGCATCTCTACAAAATCAATGAAGATAAATGGGGCGTGCATGACTTGGCCACTAATCCCGAACGTCAGGCAGTCTTACAGCGCATGCGAGCGGCGATGCATATGTGGCGCACGGCTACGAATGACATTGAAAAGAGTCCGTTGGAAATTCCAGAGCAGCCGGACGCCCACTAATGCTTTTGAACTGCAAACAAGTTTTCGCATCGCTCGTGCTGGGAAGTCTTCTTTGGGCGGGGGCGCTACCGGCGGACGCGACGCAGCCGAATGTGATCGTGATTCTAGCTGATGATTTAGGCTACTCCGATCTGGGGGCCTATGGTGGCGAGATTGAGACACCGAACCTCGACCGCCTCGCAAATCAGGGGGTTCGTTATTCGCAGTTTCGAGTGACCCCGATGTGCTCGACCACACGCGTGGCATTGATGGCGGGGATGTCGTATCCCGCAGCGGGCAACGGAAGCTATAAGAATGTGTTGCCCTTGCCGACGCTGCTACAGCGTGGCGGTTACCGAACGATGATGGCGGGCAAGTGGCACGCGGGAACTCGTGACCCCAGAGATCGCAAGATGTTTGATCGCTTCTTCGGTTTTCTAGGCGGGCTGACTGATTGTTTTGTCGGCAGTAATGATTGGTATACGGGGCAAACACAGTTTCGCGACTTTAAGCCAGGCTTTGATGCGACGACGGCTTTCACCGATTCCAGTATCGAGTTTATGGGTGAAGCGCTGGAGGACGATGTGCCGTTTTTCATGTATGTTGCCTACAATGCGCCGCATCATCCTTTGCAGGCGCGTAAAGAAACGGTGGATAAATATATCGGCCGCTACATGGATGGCTACGAGGCGGTGCGCGAGGCACGCTATCAACGTCAGTTGGAGCTCGGCCTAGTCGATCCCGCATGGACGCCTGCGCCGCATGGCGTGGAGGTGCGACGCTGGAATGAGTTGCCCGAAGCACGTAAGGTCGTCGAAGACGCCCGCATGGCCGCCTACGCCGCAATGGTGGATGAGATGGATCAAGGGATCGGTCGACTCATTGCTTTTCTCGAAGAGGCCGGCGAATTGGACGACACGCTCATTCTGTTTATGTCCGATAATGGCGGGGATTATAACAACGGCTCGATACGAACCGATGCGGACCAGATCCCATGGAAACCGCACAACAATCCGACCAGTAGTAATGGTTGGGCGTGGGTGAAAAATACGCCGTTCAATTTTTATAAACATGCCTGCCATGAGGGCGCACTCGCTGCGCCGCTGATTGCGCATTGGCCCAAAGGACTTGCAGGGCGGACGGGGCAGATCGATCGTTCGCCTGTCGCGGTGACTGATATTTACCCCACGCTCTTAGAGTTAACGGGCGTGAATTTTCCAAAGAATGACACTTCGCTGAAGCCGCTCACCGGACGCTCCTTCTTGGAAGCCTTGACGGAGCAAACTGCTTTCGATGCGCCCAGTCGTTTTCTCTGGTTTAACCAATCGCGGGCTTGGATCGAAGATGATATGAAAGCGGTGTCGCTCTATGGCGGGCCGTGGCAGTTGTTTGATCTCGTAAAGGATCGCACCGAGCAGCACGACCTCGCAGAGGCGCAGCCGAAGTTGACGAGTGAGCTGGCCAGCAAGTGGCAAGCGTATGCGCAGGAGATCGAGATGAGCGGTCGGGATAGTCGTGTCGTGGGGCAAGAGCAAGCGGGCTGGGGGTGGCATCGTCTGCAGATGTTTGCGCCACAGTTGGTTTCCACGTTTCCAGAAAATTCCAAGCTCACTGCGCCGGGAACGACTCGCTTGGAAATGCACTTTTCGGCAGCCGTTGATTTGAGCGGAGCGAAGGGGAAGTTCCTTCGTTTGTTCAAGGTAAGTGATGAGCAGAATCCTGTGTGGGAAATGGATCCCGATGCTTCGCATCCTAGCCAAGGGAAGCGCAGGTTATGCTTTGATAACATCCCTGCGCTCGAAGCCGATACGCAGTATTACGTCTTGGTCGATCCGGGCGCATTTAAGGTCGGCGGTAAGCCAGTCGGTGTGATCAATGATGGCGCATACTGGTGGCGATTCAGAACGACGGCGGAGTAATTTAGCATGAAAAAACTGATTATAAGCACCCTTATCGCGAGCACGTGCGCCGCGGCTTCCGCTGCGGTCGTCATCATTGATCCACCGCAGGCGAATTCGCTGATACTAGAAAACTTTAGTGGGACCTCCGACCCTTCTTCGGAGCAGAGAAATGGCGTGCGCTTTGTTGCCGCTCAGGATGGTGTTGCGAAATATTCCATTACGGATCGAGCAGACCCTCAGTTGATTTTCAAGGGCTATGTCGGAGGTGTTGATTTTGCGAATTACCCGAATGTCCGTATTCGGCATTCATTTTCCGAATCTAACCAGAGCGGCAGTGTTTATCCGATGCCAGCGCGCGAAGGGAAAATGGGCAAGGTTTCAATCAATCATACTCTGGCGGGGCGACAGGTGGTGTTAGAGGAATATCCTCCACTAGGGCAAGGCTTGCGCCTCGATCCTGTAGATGGTGATCACGTGCCAGGCGAGTATTGTATCGACTACATTATCTTAGATCGCGGTCGGACGCTGGGATTTGAATTCGATCAAAAAGACACTACGCGTGGTGGTTTAAATAACTTTTTTATCGGCAATAATCTAGGCGGTGAGAATAGCAAAGAGATCGTTTCGGGGATTGATCGGGGGGTGTATCATGGCGAGCCTATGAGTTCCGACTCCATGATGATTTTGCAACTGACTCCCGCGACTGGTTTGACCGCCATAAATTCAAAGATCTATAAATTTATCGAAATTCGCATGCGTGTGCTGGAGCCTCAGCAAGGCGTGGGAACTGTTTTCTTTCGTAGTGAAACAGCGAACTCAGGCAGCAGCAAAATCGAATTCGATCTGGTTGATGATGAATATTTTCATACCTACCTGATTGATCTACGTGAGGATGCGTCATGGAACTCTGGGGTGATTAACAGCTTTCGCTTTGATCCGACCAATCGAAAACAAGCGTTTGAGATCGATCACATCCGCTTCTATGAGACGGCGAAGTTTAAGTGATTTTTTGCAGGTAGGGGCTTCACTTGTGAAGACCGCGTGTGAGCAGTTCGTCGCAGTGTTGCGGCTTTAGGGTGGTGTGTTTTTAATCTTAGTTTTGTTATTTTTCCTGCGGCCCCAGTTCTGAGAACCGAGGATACGATTGTAGCTTCAAAACTCTGTTTTGGGGTGCGTCTAGTTGAGCGGCGAATCGTCAGTCGCTGCTACGGCCCCGGTTCAGAGAACCGAGGATACGATTGTAGCTTCAAAACTCTGTTTTGGAGTGCGTCTAGTTGGAGCGGCGAATCGTCAGCCGCTGCTACGGCCCCGGTTCAGAGAACCGAGGATACGATTGTAGCCTCAAAACTCTGTTTTGGGGTGCGTCTAGTTGAGCGGCGAATCGTCAGTCGCTGCTACGGCCCCGGTTCCGAGAACCGAGGATACGATTGTAGTTTCAAAACTCTGTTTTGGAGTGCGTCTAGTTGGAGCGGTGAATCGTCAGCCGTTCCTCCGGCCCCGGTTTAGAGAACCGAGGATACGATTGTAGCCTCAAAACTCTGTTTTGGAGTGCATCTAGTTGAGCGGCGAATCGTCAGCCGCAGTTGCGGCCCCGGTTCAGAGAACCGAGGATACGAATGTAGCCTCAAAACTCTGTTTTGGGGTGCGTCTAGTTCAGCGGCGAATCGTCCGTCGCTGCTACGGCCCCGGTTCAGAGAACCGAGGATACGATTGTAGCTTCAAAACTCTGTTTTGGGGTGCGTCTAGTTGAGCGGCGAATCGTCAGCCGCAGCTGCGGCCCCGGTTCCGAGAACCGAGGATACGATTGTAGCTTCAAAACTCTGTTTTGGGGTGCGTCTAGTTGAGCGGCGAATCGTCAGTCGCTGCTACGGCCCCGGCTCAGAGAAGCGAGGATACGATTGTAGCCTCAAAACTCTGTTTTGGGGTACGTCTAGTTGAGCGGCGAATCGTCAGCCGCAGCTGCGGCCCCGGTTCAGAGAACCGAGGATACGATTGTAGCTTCAAAACTCTGTTTTGGAGTGCGTCTAGTTGGAGCGGTGAATCGTCAGCCGTTCCTCCGGCCTCGGTTTAGAGAACCGAGGATACGATTGTAGCCTCAAAACTCTGTTTTGGGGTACGTCTGTTGGAGCGGCGAATCGTTAGCGCTCCTCCGGCCCCGGTTCAGAGAACCGAGGATACGATAGGGACTTTTCCTATCGATCATGCAGTCGCTTGGGCATGGCTGTTGGCACATAGGGCGTGCCGCCTTCTCTGTCGTCGCGTAGGTGTTGAGGGGGCGTGGGATTCTTGAACTCGGCGTAAGGCTTGCCTTTGGCGTTCAGCCACCAGTTTTCCCAGTTCGTTGATAGCTTCTGAACTAGTTCTGGATGGGAGCTGCTGAGGTTCACGGTTTCGCTGCGGTCGTTAGCTATGTTGTAAAGTTCCCAGTCCTTGCCGTCGACGGCGGTGAGCTTCCAATCGCCTGCGCGGATGGCTCGATGATCATAGAGCTGGAAATAAAGGGCGTCGTGCGGCTCGCGGACTTCTCCTTGGAAAATCGGTAATAAACTTTTGCCAGGGAGTTCTGGTAGGGCTTTGCCTTTGCCTGCGGCGGCGTAGGTGCTGCCGGCGAGTTCGAGAAAGGTCGGCATGAGATCGATGATGTGTGCGGGCTGCGTGATGATCGAATTCGGATGGGCGATTTGATTGGGCCACCAGGCAATAAAGGGTGTGCTGATGCCGCCTTCGTGTTGATTGCGTTTATAGAGGCGCAGGGGGGTGTTACTTACGTTGGCCCAGCCCATGCCGATTTCCCAATTGGAGCCGGGATCGCCAGGGAGCTTGTCTTGGGTGAGCATGTGCTCGTCGGTGCGTGCGTAGGGGGAGCCGCCGTTGTCGCTCATGAAAATTACTAGCAGGTTTTTATCGAGTCCGTCTTCTTTTAGATTTTGCAGCAAGCGGCCGATGTTCTGATCGAGACGGTCGACCATGGCTGCGTAAACTGCCATGCGCAGGTCTTCGAGTTCTTGTTGCGCGGGGCTGAGCGATTCCCATTCGGGCAGATTGCTTGGATGCGCGGAGAGTTTGACTTCATCGCCGATGATGCCGAGCGCTTGCATGCGCGCGAAGCGTAGGGCGCGAATGGCGTCCCAGCCAGCCTTGTAGGTGCCTCGGTAGCGTTCGATATCTACGCGGGGCGCCTGTAGCGGGTTGTGTGGCGCGTTATACGCGAGATACATGAAGTAGGGCTTGTCGGGGTGGGCGGCTTTGGATTCTTTGATGAAGTCGATGGCGTAGTCGGTGACGGCGTCGGTGACGTAGAAGTCCTTTGTCTGTGGTTTGAAAGGAGTCTTATCTAGGCGAAAGGATTGGTCGATCGGGGGGAAGAATGCGCTGGCGCCACTAAGGTGTCCGAAGAAACGGTCAAATCCGCGATCAATCGGGCTGCCATTGAGATGCCATTTGCCTAGAGCGAAGGTCGCATAGCCTGCCGGACGCATGACCTCGCCGAGCGTCGCGCCGCGTTGCACACCGAGCCCTGTGACTGGCCAGTAGTGGCCAGACATGATGTTGGCCCGTGACGGTTCACATTTGGAGGCGTTGTAAAATTGAGTAAAGCGCAGGCCTTCTTGAGCGAGTCGGTCTAAGTTGGGCGTATTGATTTCGCTGCCGTAGCAGCCTAAGTCGGAATAGCCCAGGTCATCGGCGAGTATGTAAATGATGTCCGGCTGCTCTGAGGCCGCAGTAGCGGTTGCGTTTCCTAGCGATAAGGCCAGCGCGAGCGCGATGAGTGCACGTAAGGGGCGGTGTAGTCGTTGTGGCATGGGTCTAATGTTTTGTGGTAATTATTATCCTTAAGAATTGTTTCTTGTTATAGTCTTGACCCGCAGAGTGCAATAAGAATCATTTCTTATAGAATGAAACCTTTGTCACTTTTCAACCCTAGGACTGATTCCGATTCCACTATTAGTCACGCTCAGGCGGACTTTCAACGGGCTTTTGAGGACCCGCCAGCGGAGTTGCGCGGAAAACCATTTTGGTCGTGGAATGGAGAGCTCAATGAAGAAGAACTGCTGCGTCAGATGGGAGTCGCCAAGTCGATGGGGATGGGGGGCGTCTTTATGCATTCCCGCACAGGTTTGAAGACGGAGTATCTGGGCAAGGAGTGGTTTGAGCTGATCAATAGTTGCTCGCAGCAGGCGAGTGAACTCGGCCTCGAAGGTTGGCTTTACGATGAAGATCGCTGGCCTAGCGGCAGTGCGGGCGGCAAGGTTACCAAGGGCCAAGCGCATCGGATGCGTTCCATTATCTTACGTCAATATGCGGCAGGTGAAGCGATTGAATGGCCGGAGCTGGAGAACTTTATCGAAGCGCATTATGCAGATTTGGATGGCTTGCACTTGAAGCAGTATGACTCGGTTGCGCATGACTCGGTGGACGTGGTGCCTGCGGGCCGACAGCTCTTGATATTTGTCCGGGAAATTCATCCATCGCATTCATTCTATAATGGTGGCTCGTATCTGGATACTTTAAGTCGTTCGGCGACGGATGCATTTATCGAATCGACGCATGAAAAATACCGTGCGCACTGTGGCGACCATTTTGGCAAAGCAATCAAGGGCGTGTTCACGGATGAGCCTCATCGCGGGTTTATTCTTTGTGACGCGGTTGAACAACCCGGGGCGTCGGATTCCGCGCGAGCGATCCCCTATACGGAAGCACTCTTTGAAGAATTTTCGCAACGCTTCGGTTATGAACTGCGTGGACGATTGCCGGAGCTCTATTTTCAGTATCATGGGGAGAGGCTTTCCAAATTAAAGTGGCATTATGCCGAACTGCTGCAGCAACTCTTTATCGAGAACTGGGCGCGTCCTTGTTTGGACTGGTGTGAGTCGAACGACTTGCTACTGACGGGACACGTGCTGCATGAAGATTCACTCGCGGCGCAAGCAGTGCCTTGTGGTTCATTGGCGAGATACTATGAGCAGATGAGCTATCCTGGGATCGACGTGTTGACGCAGGATTGCCGCGCATACTGGGTGGCGAAGCAGGTGGTGTCCGTGGCTCGTCAGCAAGGACAGCCGTATGTGCTGTCCGAATTGTATGGCTGCACAGGGTGGCAAATGGGCTTCGAGGGGCATAAGCAAATCGGGGACTGGCAAGCCTTTCTCGGTGTCAATCTTCGCTGTCATCACCTAGCGTGGTATTCCATGGCAGGGGAGGCGAAGCGTGATTATCCTGCAAGTATTTTTCATCAATCGGCATGGTATCCACAATACAAATACGTGGAGGATTATTTCTCGCGAGTGAATTTAATCTTACAACAAGGTCAGCCCGATTGCGATGTGCTGGTCATTCATCCGAATGAGTCGATTTCGGCGCAGTTTCATTTAGGCTGGGCCACTTGGCTACGTTCAATTTCGCCTTCGGTAGATCTGTTAGAGACGAAATTTGTTGAACTCTTCCATTGGCTGACGAATAGCCAAATTGATTTTGATTATGGCGATGAGGAACAACTGTCACGTCTGGCAGAAATCGAGGTCGTGGATGGGAAAGCGTATCTGCGCTTCGGTCAGATGCGGTATCGCAGCATCGTGGTCGGTGGCTTAGAAACGATGCGCGGCACGACTTTGTCGTTGTTGGAAGCCTTTCAATTAGCGGGCGGAGCGGTCATCTTTGCTGGTGAGGTCCCCGCTTATCTGGATGCCGAACGCAGTCGTGCGCCGCGTGCTTTTGCGCAGCAGGCGCTCGCATGCGCCTGGGAGCGGGATGCATTGGTTGATTGCCTCCGGGAAAATAGCGATCAGTTGCTGCAACTCAACGAAGGTGCGGGTGTCGCGGATGTGATCAGTCATGTGCGTCGGTTGGATTCTGGAGAAGTTTTTATCGGCTTGGTGAATACGACAGGCACGCAACTAAAAGAAGTTCAAATTGACCTCAGCCAGGGTGGAATAGTGGAACGTTTGAATTGCCGTAGCGGTCAAATTGAGCCAGTTGCCGTGGCATCACATGCGGATGGGCTGCGCTGGTGGGTGGATTTTGAATCTCTGGGTGAGCACTTGTATCGAGTCGTGCCCGAGGCGGAGGAGGGTGACGCTGCGGAGCCTGAACGCGTAACGGCTGCGCCATTTTCGGTGCCGATCGAGGGGCCGTTTGACTATTCATTGAGCGAGCCCAATACTTTGCTATTGGAGCGTGCTCGCTATCGTTTAGATGATGCCGCATGGAGTGAGTGCCGTGATATTCTACGTCAGGATACGGCGATTCGCGACACGCTGGGTTGGCCACAAGTGTCTGGAGAGATGATGCAGCCCTGGTGCCGTCCCCAGGCAGAGGATGCTGTAGCGAAGAAGTTGACGCTGGAGTTTCCTTTTAATGTTTCGCAGATCCCCGCAGCTCTTGACTTGCTGGCAGAGCAACCAGAACGCTGGCGCATTTCGCTCAATGGACGTGTCATCCTTTGCGAAGACCTGAGCCATTGGCACATTGATATCGCGTTGAAACGCATCCAATTGCCGGTTGAGTATTTACGACCAGGTGAAAACTGCATTTCCATGGAGACCAACTTGTCTCAGGACACCGATCTCGAAGCGATCTACTTGCTCGGCGATTTTGGTGTTTATCGTAAGGATGAGGATTGGGAGATCGCGGCATCACCGAAGCAGGTCTTCGTCGGTGATTTGGTGGAGCAAGGGTTTCCTTTCTACACGGGCGCGGTGACCTATTGTTTGCCGCTTCCGAATGCTTTGTGTGAGCAAGCCTTGGACTTGGAACTTCCCAAGTATTCGGGGGCTTGTGCTGAAGTGATACTCGGTCAGCATTCAGAGTTAATTGCCTTTCCACCGAGTCGAACTAGTCTGCCGATGTCATCGAATGGCGCCTGTTTTAAGGTAAAAATTTATCTCACGCGTCAAAACCTATTCGGTCCTTTGCACCGAGTGCCGAAAGAACAAGGGATGACACGTCCCGATTCCTATCGGACTGTTGGGGATGCTTATAGTGAGGCGTATCAATTATTCCCAAGTGGTTTGTTGACATCTCCGATTGTGCATCTGTCAGCGCCGTTCGTCTCGAATGAGTGAGCGCAAGAGAATGGTCTCTCATTCTTAAAATTAATGACGGCCGCATGTCTGTGGTGCTCGTCACTTTTTCTATATGAACTCTATGTTTCGCTCTTTTCAAAACTTTCGAACATGTTTCGCAGTGCTCAGTTTGCTCTTTTGTTTTGTGCTCTCGGCGCATGCGGTGTTGCGCCATCCGGGGATGACGGATGCCGAGGCCTTGGCCCTGGGTGCTTTACCGCAGTTTGAGAGCAAGGCCTATGTCAGTGGCTGTTCGGCGGCGATGCTAAATAGCGAATGGGCGGTGTCCGCTGCTCACTGCATCAGTCTGGAAGACGAGCAGCGCGTGACGATGAGCTATAAAACGAATGGGGGCTCCACCACGGTGGCGGGAACGGCCTACCGTGTGCAATCGGGCGATGGTGGCTATGACGATGTCATGCTCATTCACTTGGACACGCCGATCACAGCCGCTGTGGCTTGGGTGGCACCTTACGATCGCTTCGACGAGTATGAGCAGTTGGGGTGGCAAGTTGGGCGAGGCACTTCCGGGGCACTGGGAGTAAATACGACTTCAGACAATCAGTTTCGTGCAATGACTCAGCGGATTATTTCAACGATCCTTGATGAGGCATCGATCATTCCTCAGCATATTTATTACAATTATAACAACCCTAATGTCACTAGCCCAAATGAATATGCGACTCGCTTTGAGGGCGGCACGGGGCCAGGGGACAGTGGGGGGCCACTCTATGTGTATTCACGTGGCCGATACTTCAATGCCAGTGTCGTGAGCGGCCCGCAGAATGGGAGTTATCGCAATGGTCGCCTAAGCACGCATGGCGCTGCCATGCTGGCGAGATCGGGACTGAAGTTTGCTTATCCGCAAGCACTTACGCCGCAGGCGGTTTGGGTGGCGGAAGATCTAGAGGCTTCAGTCGCGAACTTGAACACGGTGACGACTTGGACGGATCGTCTCAATGGGCTTACGTTTTCAAATGCCAGTGACGGTGGCGCGGGCGCGCCTGTCTTTGTGGCTAGCGCATCGCCAACCGGTTTGGCATCTGTGCGTTTGGATGGTGATGATGCGCTGGGACTATCGCTCGCAGAAAATCCTTTTAACGGCACCACGGCGATGAGTATCGCGATCGTAGTCAAGTCGAGCGGTGGTAATGCGGGACTAGAAACGGATGACTTTGGCACGTCAGGTTTGTTGGATGCGAGCGTTGCGGGCAGTGATCTCGGATGGGGGCTTTCCATGGCGACGAATGGTCGTTTTGGTTGGAGTATCGAGGACCTCGATCGTTCGGTGGATGCGCTCTTTCGCGGAGACACGGGCAACGGTTCTGCGGCGGAGGGGGAGTGGCATGTGGTCGTCGCGACCTGGGATGGTTCAGAGATCGCGTTGGATAACGCGGGTGATGAGCGCAACATGAAACTCTTCGTGGATAGCTTGGCGCAGTCCAAGACCACGCAAGCCGCGAATCACTTTAACATTGGCCGAGCAGTTAGCTCGTTGGTTTTAGGAAAAAGTCTGACCAACACGGTCGGTGGGTTTCAAGGAGAGATTGCCGAGATTCGACTCTACACGGGAGAACTGCAATTACATGAAGTGGATCGCTTACTAACGAGCCTGCGTGAGCGCTATGTCAGCGGTTCGCTCGGAGTCAGCTTTGAGCGGCCTTGGTCGTCGAAAATTTCGATTCCCGCCGGACAAAGTTTACGCACGCGCGGGTTGCTCACGGGGGGTGGCACTTCAATGGTTTGGGAACTCGAGTCTGGGCCCGCTCCAGTCACTTTTTCAAATGTGACTTCGCCCGATACCGAGATAACTTTCGAAGCAGTGGGCACGCATGTCTTACGCGCAGTGGTGAGCGACGGCGTTTCGGTGGGCACGACAGACTTGACAGTTGAAGTGACTGTGCCCGGTGAGTTGCCGACAACGAGCAGTGATGCGGTGACGGGTAATTGGATTTCGAGTGATGTGGGCAGGGTTAATGTCGTCGGTAGTCACAGCGAGGCCGCGGGTGTTTTCACCGTGAATGGTTCCGGCCAAGGTGTCGGCGTCGGAGAGGGGCAGACTTACGATGAAGGCCGCTTTGTGTGGAAGGCTGTGGCGGGCGACTTTGATTGGATCGCACGACTCGACTCGCTGACCGATGCATCGGGCCCGACCCGTGCGGGACTGATGGTGCGCGGAGGACCGGGCGCGACTGATGCCGCCGCATTTGTCGGGTTTGCGCCGAACGGCACGGTGTATGTCTTAGGTCGTCGTGATGGTGGGTGGTATGCGGAGCTTAGCAGCGATGCCGGCTTGGGACTAAGCTTTCCAGTGTATTTGAAATTAGAACGACGCGGCGAAACTGTGGCGGCATTTGTTTCGTCCGATGGAGTGACGTATAGCGCCATTGAATCAGAGCTGACGGTCGCGTTACCAGGCGTGGCACGTGTCGGGATGTTTGTGACGAGCGGTCACGAGAGCACAACGGTAGCTGGGCAGTTTAGCGAGTTGTCGTTGTTGCAAACGAGCTTCGCGTCCACAACTGCATTATCAGTTTTGAGTGCGCAACAATTAGGTGGGGTGATTGATCTTGATCCCAGTTCCTCGGGCACGGATGAGCCATGGTTGAGTGTAGATCTCACGAATGGTTCCAGTGTGGCCAATGTGTATCAGACCTATGTCAGACATCGTCAAACCTCACGAGCGACTTTGACTGAGGGCGGCAATTATTGGGCAAGTCTCAGCGCCGATGATGGCAACGCGCTCACTGTGACCAGTCGTGTGATCGAGACGGTTTATAATACACGCTATGAATTTAATACGGCCAGCGATACGGAAGGATGGAATGGAAATAATGTGACTGATTTGACCAGTGACGGCAGCAGCCTGACGGGCACTGCGAGCTCAGATGATCCGCAGATCAACATCACTGGCTTATCGCTGGATGGAACACTGCATACGCAAGTGGCAGTGAGAATGAAAGCGACCGTCGCCGCGCCGATACAACTGTTCTGGGGCCGCGAGGGCGCGGGCGGTTTCGCGGCGGCACGTTCGCTGCTTTTGGATTATACCGAAGTCGGGGCCTTTCAGACGATAATCTTCGATATGGAGGATGTCGACGAATGGGACGGTGAAAGCATCACCGCCTTACGCTTGGATCCGTTGAATGGATCGGTGAATGGGCAGAGCTTTGAAATCGATTTTGTTGAAATTTCAGACGGTCGTGCGATTCGTCAAGCGCCAGCGTATCACTTCGATGTGGGCGGTGATAGCGAAGGGTGGAAATTTACCAAGGACATCGCTAGCACTTATGTGATCGGTGGTGCTTTGCAGGGCACGACGACTGGCAACGATTCGGTGCTGACGCGGAGTGGTGTTGATTTCGATGCCGACGGGGTGGACAGCGTGTTGCTGCGTATTCGTTCGTCGGTATCAGGAGTGGCTGAGTTCTTTTGGGGCACGACCGATACGCCCGCGTTCAGTGCGGCGCGTAAGGTGAGCGCGAGCTATATGGGCGACGGTTCCTATCAAGTGTTGCGCCTACCGCTCGCGGGCAATGCGGAGTGGGATGGCACGAGCTTGCAAAATATACGCTTGGATCCGAGCAATCAGTCGGGTGCTGTCTTCGCGATTGATACAATCCTCTTTAGCGATGGCGACGGTGACCAGGATGGCATGCCGGACACCTTTGAACTCGCCAACAATTTGAATCCGCTGGCCAGTGAGGATGCCATGTTGGACGCCGATGGCGACGGCGTGAGTAATCTAGGTGAATACATTGCCGGAACTGATCCGACAGATGGCAGTGACCGCTTCACTTCAAGCTTTGTTTATACCGATGGGGTGGCCTTTGAGCTGAACTTCAGCGGCAAGTCTGGTCGTAGCTATCGACTGATGCGTAAGCTGCATTTAAGTGACGCGAATTGGGTGGAAGTTGATAGCCTCGGCGCCTTAGGTAGTGATCAGTCCGTTCATTTATCGGACTCCAGCAGCTTCGATCAGGCGTTCTACATGGTTGAGATTTCATTCCTGTAATTCATATGTTTACAACCCATGCGATCGCTTGGTGGCGTCGTGTTTTCTGCACGCATCCTCTATTCGTATTCACTTTGGTGCTGGGCGCTGCGCTCCACGGGCAGACGGTTAGCGTTGAGCTCGTTGAAGATTACGGCAACAGTTATCAAGCACGTGCGACGATCACCAATGATTCCGCCGTGGCGCTGAACTCGTGGCTGGTGACCTTACAACTGGACGGCACGCTCGATAATAATTGGGAGAGTCTCTATCAAGCTTCGGAAAGTGATGTTGATAATCGGGTGTATGCCTTTTCCAATGAATACTATAACGGAGCCATAGAACCGGGGGAATTCGAAAGCTTCGGGTTTATCGTTCGCACGAGTTCGGAGCCAGTTTTGCCAGAGGGGGGGGTGGTGACACGTGACTGGGAGCCAGTGCTTGAACCCCGCGTGAGTGTCGCGGATGTTGATAACGATGGATCGGGCCCGTTGCTTGGTAAAGCGCAGACGGGTGACTATAACTATGCCGAAGTGCTTCAGAAGTCTTTGTTCTTTTACGATGTGCAGCGCTCTGGTGACTTGCCTGTCGATTTTCGAGTCGCTTGGCGCGGGGATTCCGCGGTGAGCGATGGCAGTGATGTTTCGTTGGATCTCAGTGGTGGGTTTTATGATGCGGGCGATCATGTGAAGTTCGGACTGCCGATGGCGTATAGTTTAACTATGCTCGCTTGGGGCGCGGTGGAGTATCCGTCCGCCTATGCCGAAACGGGACAAGTCTCGATCCTATTGGATCAACTTCGTTGGGGGGCGGATTACTTGATCAAGTGTCACGTGCGCAATGAAGATGGATCGACGGCGGCATTTTATGGGCAAGTCGGGAACGGGGATGTAGATCACGCGTATTGGGGCAGTGCCGAAAGCATGACGATGGCGCGGCCCGCGTATCGAATCGATGTGGACCATCCTGGGGCGGACCTCGCTGCGGAGACGGCTGCGTCGCTCGCGGCGATCTCGATGTTGGTTGCCATCGACGATCCTGACTACGCCGCCGAACTGATCGATCACGCCGTGGCGCTTTACGAATTCGCTGATACCTATCGCGGCAAGTATAGCGAATCGATTACGAACGCCGCGAGTTTTTATAACTCATGGAGCGGCTATCAGGATGAATTGGTGTGGGGCGCGCTTTGGTTGTATCGCGCGACAGGAGATGCCACTTGGCTGAACAAAGCAAAGAGCGAGTATGCGATGCTCGGTGGTGACGCAGGGAATCAGCCGTTTATCTGGAGCCTCTCTTGGGATAATAAATCCTATGGTTGCTACGTCTTGCTTGCGGATTTGGATGGCGGCGCAACTTATAAAGCCGATGCCGAACGTTGGCTCGATTACTGGACTATCGGTATCAATGGCCAAAAAGTGAACTATACGCCAGGCGGCTTGGCATGGCTGGACGAGTGGGGCTCCTTGCGTTACGCCGCCAATACTGCGTTTTGTGCTTTGGTGTATGCCGATAAAGTCAACGACCCCGATGCGCGTTATTCAGATTTTGCGAAGGCGCAAATCAACTACGCCTTAGGCAGTAACCCACAGAATCGCAGTTATGTCTGTGGCTTCGGTGTCAACCCGCCGATCAATCCGCATCATCGCAATGCCCACGCCTCGACGACGAACGACATTGATAGCCCCAACGATAACCGACACGTGCTCTACGGTGCCTTGGTCGGTGGTCCTGGAATCGACGATGCCTATGTGGATGATCGCAGCGACTATCAACGCAACGAAGTGGCCATGGATTATAATGCCGCTTTTACGGGGGCACTGGCGCGGCTCTATCTCGAGTATGGTGGCTATGCGCTCGACGAAGTGGATGCGCCACCAGTCGATGCAGCCGTGTTGCTCTATGAAACGGTCGATGACTTTCCCACAGGCGCACAGAGCGATCGTGAATGGAAAGCCCTGTGGCCCGGCACCAGGTGGGCGAACGGTCCCGACGAAGGCCGAGTCGAAGTGGACGATACGATTGCTTATAATGGTAGCGGGAAATCCGTGCGGGTGCTTTATCCGGAAGGCGGTAAGCAGTCGAATGGCAGTGGTGCGCAATGGTTCATGGATTTAAAAGGCGAATACGATGAACTGTATTTTAGCTACTGGTTGCGCTTTGATCCTGACTTTGACTTTGTGCTGGGCGGTAAGTTGCCGGGGCTCGGAGGGGCAGTGTCTTTCGACGATCGCACGCATGAGTGGTCGGGGCGCTTGATGTGGCGCGAGAACGGATGGGCCGAGTTTTATATTCATGTGCCGTCCGAGCATTTGAACGATCCGGGCGATCGTTTCTGGTGGAATACCGAAGGTTTTCAAGCGATCTTCGTTCCCGGGCGCTGGCATCATATCGAGATTCACATGAAGTTAAATACTCCGGGGCAACAGGACGGATTGGCTGAAGGTTGGTTTGACGGCGTCAAAGCCGCCACATATCCGGGCTTTGATTTTCGAGATGCGGGCACATCCAGCGCGCAGATCGCATGGGTATTCTTTAGCACCTTCTTTGGCGGCAGTAGTGGTGATCATTGGAATGCCCAGAAGGATGAGCATGCGCGTTTCGATCAATTCATCGTGTCTAAGGAGCGTATCGGCTACCCCGGTAAACCCGAGGATATCGACTCCGATCAATTGCCGAACGATTGGGAATTGCAGCATTTCGGTAGTGACATGGCTGCCGATGCATATGCGGACAGCGATGCGGATGGCGATTCGGATTATTTCGAGTATATCGCCGGCACTCATCCCAAGAATGCAAGCGACCGGTTGGCACCCCAGGTGCAAAAAACAAGTGATGCGTTTGTGGTTGATGTGAATGCCAAGGCGGGGCGAGTCTATCGACTCTTGCGCAAGTTGAATTTGACTGATGCTGATTGGCTCGAAGTGGACATTAGTGCGACGATCGCCACGGACGGCACACTTAGTCTCGAAGATCCCAGCTTGCATGGTCGCGCGTTTTACAAGGTCGAAGTGACTGAGCCGTAGCGTGACGCATTCAAGGGCAGGGATGCCCTTGTTCCGGTTTTGGAAACAGGGCATCCTTGCCCTGTGCTGCTGCGAGTGGCGACTCTAATTTCTGGCTGGTGTTCGCGTTCTAAATTTCTAACATCCACTTTTAGATGAGTGAGTTTCTCAATCCCTATGCGCACATCGACCAGCACGGCCTGAATCTGCCGCACTGGCAGCAAGGGGAGGCTTTTGTTTTTGTTACATGGCGCATGGCGGACTCTCTACCTGAAAATGTTTTACGCGCTTGGTCATCCGAACGCAGGATTTGGTTCGAGAAACACCCGTTGCCTTGGGATGCATCGACGCGTGCCGAATACCGTGAGCGCTTTCCGCTGCGGATTGAGCGATGGTTGGATCAGGGCAGCGGATCGTGTGCGCTCAGTGACCCAACGTTTCGTTTGATCGTCGAGGGAGCACTTTCGCATTTTGAAGGTGAGCGTCATGCTGTTCGGTCATACGTCATCATGCCCAATCATGTGCATATTTTATTTCAACCTTTGAGCGGCTGCTTGCTGGAAGATATTTTGCATACATGGAAAAGTTATTCGTCGCAGCAGATTATGAAGATGACGAAGCATACTGGTGAATTTTGGAGTGCGGGCTATTGGGATCGCTTGATTCGCGATCGGACTCATTTTGAACGTTGTGTCCGCTATATCCGTAATAATCCAGCAAAAGCGAAACTGAATCCTTCGCAGTTTAGTTTGTATGAGAACGAAGCACTGACTTGTGAGTCAGA
This sequence comes from Thalassobacterium maritimum, assembly GCF_031127805.1. Taxonomy (NCBI): domain Bacteria; kingdom Pseudomonadati; phylum Verrucomicrobiota; class Opitutia; order Puniceicoccales; family Coraliomargaritaceae; genus Thalassobacterium; species Thalassobacterium maritimum. Next base: position 44,533 of record NZ_JARXHW010000021.1, read on the forward strand.
AAGGTGATTCAAGGGCAGGGATGCCCTTGATCCGGTTTAGGAAGCAGGGCATCCTTGCCCTGTGGCGTTGTGTCTCGGTATGCGCTATGTGTCTTTGCCCGCTTTGGCTTCGAGTAAACGCTGCGTTTCTTCGGCACGTTGACGACTGATGGGGTAGAACCACATTAGAAAGATCGCAAGCACCAGGCCGAGTGACTGAAAGCCGATGAGTAGGGCTTTCATTTTTACGGCGGTTGCTTCGTCCAAGCCAGAGGCATCGACCACCTGTGGGTCGTAGCCTGCCGCTGTTGCCATGTAACCACCGAGCCCGAAAGTTATGCCTTGGGCTGCTTTGAGTGCGAAGCCTTTGACGGAACTAAACATGCCTTCGCGGCGGCGTCCGGTTTCGAGTTCGTCGTCATCACAGACGTCCGCGACCATTGAGTCGATCATCAGCCAGCAACCTTGCATGCCAATGAAGGTAATGCCGCCGACCACGTAGAGGGCCCAGGGCCAGCGTGGATCGATCGCGAAGAAATTCAAAATGGTACCGAGGAGGACAAAGCATAGGCCGACCAACATGGCCGAGCGCTTGTTGAAGCGTGTCGAAAGATAGCCGATGAAAAACATGCTGCCATACGATAAGCCAACCGCGAGTGTGGTGAACCATCCGGTGAAGTCGCCAATCGCTTTTTCGCTGCCATTGAACACGTAGTGCAACATCAGCAGCGGTGCGATACTCTGCGCCGAGAAGAGCGCGACGATAATAGTCACGTAGGCGATGAATAAGATGACGAAGGGCTTATTCGTCATCGTGTACTTGATCGCAGGCAAAAGTTTGATCGGTTCCTGTGTTTCAATTTCAAGGTCCTCCTTGCAACCAAAGGTTGGAATCAAGCCAGAGATTAGAACGATGACAGCCACCCCGACTGTGACCCAGAAGGCACCTTCACCTAAGTTCGGAAAGGTATCTGCGGCTGCGAGCCGAAAAAGCCAACCGGCGGAAACTGAACCGATTAGGCCAATATACATGCGCCAGACGATGACGCGGGTTCGTTCATCGTAGTTGGGCGTGAGCTCGAAACCTAGCGCAGTATAGGGAACTACAAACAGTGTATAGGCGACTGCAAGCAGGCTGCCAATCGTGACGATGTAAAAGAACGGGATATTACTGAACCATGGGTTCTGCGCGGTTTCTGCTCCCATAGGTGTCCACAATAAGGGCAACAGTAGGGCGCAGGCAATGACTCCGAAAAACATCAAGGGGCGGCGACGCCCGTATTTTGTTTTAAGATTATCCGACAAATTACCAATCCAGGGGTCGGTAAAGGCATCGATTAACCGCGGAAAGGCCAAGGCCATGCCCGCCAGCGCTGGACTCAAGCCAAAGTGCTGCACGTAGACCAGCGTGCCGAGCGCGGTCAAGGTGTTGAACATAAAGTTATCCGCTAGACCACCAAATCCCCAGGTAACTTTCGTGCGTAAGGGCACGCGTTTTTGACCAGGTATGTGGGGGATGTGTGTAGAACTCATGGGGATGCTAAAGGTTCACCTTTTGATTAAACAGAAATGCAGTTTGTTCTAATGACTATCTAGGTGTGGCAGAATAAAGCAATAAGAAAGGTTTCTTGTTGCTCTCGAATTGATCATTTAATTGGTGGTAGTGACGCTTATTTGTTGGAGTGGCATCGCATTATAGAAAGTCAGTTTCGTATGAGCGGGCTAAAGGCTGAATGTGATGACAAAAAAAGTCGGAAGGTCGTAAGACCTTCCGACTTTGGAAGTAAAAGCTCACTAACTTTGGGCGGATTACTTGCGGCGACGCACGACTACTAAGGAGAGGGCGAGTGCACCGGCAAGTAGTGCATAAGTTGAAGGTTCTGGGATGGTGGTTCCGATGACACGGATTCCGGCTACTTGAAAGTTGTCGGCACCCTCTGCGGTTGCATCATAGAAAGTCCAGCGAAGTTCACCGTTTGCTGCTGTGCTCCAGACTGTGCTCGAATCCGTAGCAATCAGGCTATGGCTCGTAAGATCAATGAAATAGGTGGCGATAGGGTCGGTGCCACTTTGAGTCGCAATCGCTTCAGAGCCGACCAAGACAGTCGAGTTGTCGGAAGCTTTGCGGTAGCCAAACTCCCAAGTGCCGCCTGCAGCATTTGTCGCGCGAATATCGAGCTCAACTCTGGTGATCGTGTAGGATTGTCCCGCAGCGGCATTTCCGAGGTCGAGGTCGAAACGTGTGGTGCCTCCAAAATTACTGGCAGTAAACAGGTCGTTATTAACTGCGGCGGTTCCCGTTCCGTCGTAGTTCCACCCGCCAACGCCAGAACCCCCACCGACTGCGGTAAAGGTCGTCGCTGTGTCATCGAATGTCACAGCTGCGTTTTTTACGGTAAATTGAGAGTCCGTTGAAGCGATGGTGGTGACGCCTCCTGTACCACTAAAATCAATTTCAACGAGCGTGACTTGCGCTGAACTGCTGAATGAGAAAAGTGCAATTGTGGCAACCGATAGTGAGTATATCTTTTTCATGTATGTAGGGTGTTTTTGATTAGGATTGAACGATTGAAGCAAAGTCATTCGATGTTTAGACGATTGGGATAAGAAACAATTCCTGTGTTGCTGTCAAGAATTGTTTCTTATGGTTTTTTGGTTGTTCTATTTTTTGTCGCAAGCGACTGTTTGTCAGTCGCTTGAAGTCTTTTTTATGTTTTTCTTTAGAAAGCTTGCTGTTGGAGTAGGGAGGATGCATCCTGCTTTATTAATCACTAAGCAATTTGAATGAATCTGGATTGCAACTGGTCAGCGCCGAATATTACTAATTGAATCAATGAGAGCACGTTTGAAAGATGTAGCCGCGCGAGCGGGAGTCGCAACGAATACTGCGTCGACGATCTTGAATCGTCGGTCGAATTCCTGGGCTTCGAAGGAAACGGCAGCCCGTGTCTTTAAGGCAGCGGAAGAATTGGGCTACAAGCCTAGCCGAGCTGCATTGGGACTTCGACTTGGCAGCTTTAAAACCGTCGGTCTCGTTATTCCTGATTTGCATAATCCGGTCTATACGACTTTTGCAGATCTACTGGAACAGCGCATGCGTGATCATGGTTATGATCTTATTTTGGAGCACTCTCGTAACGACTTGAAATATGAGAAGCACTGTTTAGATTCGATTATTGATCGCCAGATTGATGCGGTGACATATTTTGTCAGTGATTTGAATACTCACTTGGACTTTCTGAAACGTGCGGCAAAAACATCCACTCACGTTGTTGCATTAACGGGGCCTTCGATCGAGCCGTTTCCTTTCGACGCGGTTGAGATGGATTTCGCTTCGGGGATTACGGCTGCGGTTGAGCATTTATTAGACTTGGGGCATGAACATTTTGCGTTTCTTTGTGCACTTGCGAAAGGGCAGGAAGCGGGGGATCGGCCAAATGTATTTAATCAGATGCTGAAAGAGCGTGGCATCCCTGAGAATCAAAATAGCTTCATCCCGTGTGCGCACGATTTGCTGAGTGCGCGTAACACCTTTGGTGAGTTCTTGGATGGTATTTCGGGGCCCAAGCCGACTGCACTCATCGCCATGAATGATTTAACTGCCATTGGTGCCATGCGCGCCGCGAGCGAGCGGGGTATTCGTGTGCCCGAAGACCTTTCAGTGATCGGAGTGGATAACATTCCTTTGGGTCGATTCCTGCCGCGTCAATTAAGCACTATTGCCCAGCCACTAGAAGAGTTGGCCGATGCGACTGCGGAATTGATGTTATACCGACTCAATAATGATGATGAAGAGGATTCGAAGCCACAGTCTCGTAAATTTAAAGCGAAGTTGTTGATCAAAGAAACCACGGGGCGGGTATGCTGAAGTATTTGAACTAGTGAGGTAAAGTTATTGGATTCGCTTGTCGGCGTAGCCTCGGAACTAGTCACTTTGACCGGTTGGCTCCGCTTTCGCTAAAGCTCCTCCGAAACGGGTAAACTCTAAACAGCGGAAAGCGATCACTCCGCGTGAGAGGTTCAAATTTAGCATCTATATGACTTGCCAACGACTTATGGAAATACGAAAAAACGTCTTGAAGACGCAATTGACCATATTTCTCGCCGCAATGGCAGGCTGGCTGAACCGCAGACAGCTTGACGTGATCAACTATTTGCATGCCGAGAATGAGATACTCAAAGAACAGCTGGAGAAGAAGGATGTGAAGTTGGCTTTGAGCAATACCCAAAGACGGAAACTTGCAAAATGCGGCAAGAAGCTCGAGCGCAAGGGACTGATGCAATACGCGAGTATTGTCACGCCGGATCAGATTCTCTACTGGCACCGTAAATTGGTGGCACTCAAATATACGGCGAAGCGCAAGATCCAAACGGATCGGCAAAAAGAGATGGAAACCATCCGTGAGTTTTGCATCAAGTTCGCGGAAGAGAACGCAAGCTGGGGTTATGGACGCATCCAGGGTGCGTTCTCGAATTTCGGTTACGAGGTCAGTGAAACCACGGTCGGTAACATGCTTCGAGCCGCAGGTATTCCTCCATCTGAGGAACGTATGAAGAGGTCTACTTGGAAGCAATTCGTCCGCTCGCACATGGCGACGATGTGTGTGGCGGATTTCCTCACCACGGAGGTTTGGACGATGCGCGGCCTTGTCCGCTATCACACGCTTTTCGTCATGAACCTCGCCAAGAGCAGGGTGCAGATCGCTCAGATCAGCTGCCAGATGAATGGTCAGGTCATGGCACAGGTCGCCCGGAACCTCACTGATTCGGAAGATGGCTTCTTGTATAAGATGGAATACTTCGTCTGCGACAACGATCCGCTGTTCACGAATGAATTTTGCGAGACTTTGGAAACTTCAGGAGTGAAGGTCATCAAGACCCGCGTCGCGGGACCTGAGCAGAACGGCTATGCTGAGCGCTTCGTGAAAAGCCTGAAAGAGGAGTGCCTTGACCGGATGATATTCTTCGGCGAGCGCTCGCTGAGGAAGGCGATCAATGAGTATGTTGAGCACTATCATCACGAGCGTAACCACCGAGGTTTGGATAATATGATACCGTTTCCGTATGCCTCTGAAACAAAGGGCAGAAGCGGTTCAGTTGTAAAATTTGAACGGCTTGGAGGGCTGTTAAACTATTATCATCGAGAAAACGGAGAGGAGGGACGACTGGCCGGATAGCAGAATCATCAGAACCCGTGATCGAAATGATCGAAATAATGCAAGGAAATCGACCCGAATCGGAGCCGCCTGAGGCGTGTTGATGGAGTGATTTCGATCAGTTCGACTTTCTACAAGTGATTGGCCAGCCAGGCTGAGAGATTGCGCTCATATGCCAGATGATACAGGTAGGCTTGTAACTCATCACGCGAAAGCTCCGAGGTAGCTCGCATGTAATAACGCGCCAGATCATACATCCAGTCGACGTAGCTCTTGATGGTGCGCTTCGAATAACGGCGCAGCTTTAATGCACGCACATAGCGTGCCCGACTATTGGTATTTTTTTTGTGTAGACATAGGTTGTCAGAATAACCCAATGCCTAGCGATTGACAACTGTTGAATCGATCCCCCCGCGCGGTAGCGCGGCTTAGTTCACGCAGCCAGAATTCTTCGAGCCGGTAGCCCAGTTCCTCACAGCGTTCTTGTGCGCCTTCAAAGTATGGCTGTAGCCATTCGTATTCGCGAAAGGCCTTCTGCTTTGCATTGGCATTGATCCACGCGATGGGTAAAAGCGCCTTTTGCTTGGTCTCGCGCACGCGCGCCATATGTTCCGCGAATCGCGGATCCGGTGCGTAGCCTAGTTCGTCGGCGATGGCCTGGATGCGAGCGGCGGTTTCTGCTTTAACACGTGGCGAATTGCGCAGAGCACAGGAAACCGTCATACGCGAGACGCCTGCTTTTTCGGCAATTTGTTTGAGGCTGACGCGAGACATGGACGAGCACAGAAGGGGATTAAAAAGGGAATCTTGCGTAATATTCTGATGCGCTCGAAAGCAAGGAAGCTTTTTCAGATGCTATTGCGGTCGAGCGCCTTCTTTCATGGTTGAAGGCTTGTCAGATCAATTGACTGCGCGGGCATGGCCCAAGTTGTGGCGTTTTCTGAAAAGAGCTTTCCTGTATCGTAGGCGTCGATCATGGCTTGATTCATCTCGGGCAGATAGGTGAGTGGCGAAGCGCCTGGTTCGCCCTTTATTTGCAATTGCTCGGGCTTAAAGACATGAGGCGTCACTTCTTGAAACCCACGCACGCACAAGGTGTGCGCCATCGCGGCGGCGGGCGGACAGATGTCCGGGCTGGGTTGACGGCAGCGAGCGGCGCAGATGTCGAGCTTGCGCATGGTGTCGTCGCCTGGCTTTCCATAGTTGCGTTCGGAGCCGTCCTTGAATACGGCACGTAGCTCGGTACCATTGCTGTAGCTGACGGTGCCGTTTTCAAATTCAAAGCAAAAGTGAGGGCCGTCTTCTAGTTCGACGCAGTGCGCGGTATAAAAGATTAATTCGGCTTTATTATCGAGTGTGAGGCGGCAGCAGGCGGCATCAAAGGTTTCGATCGGATTGGCACGGTAGCATTCGGCTTCCATCCGCAAGGGGCGTGCGGACTGAGCGATCGTCGGGCCGCAGAGATAGAGCATGTTGTGTAAGTAATGCGCGGTGGCATTGCTGACTGGGCTGTCGAAAACCGGTTGCCCTTGGGGAGTCTGAATGCAACCCGTCCAGTTGTTACGCGTGTAGTAGGCTTTGTCGCGGGGCCAAGCGACGCGTGTGCGCAAGCGCAAGGGCGCGCCGAGCTCGCCTTGTAGAATATCGTGTTTGAGGGACTGGATCGCGCGACTGAAGGACCATTGATAGGCGATCTCCAGAAATAGATCCGGGCGGGCGTCGGCGGCGGCTTGCATGCGTTGTCCATCTGCGAGTGTGGCGGCAATGGGCTTTTCGCAGAGCACATGCATGCCCGCTGCTAAAGCGGCGCAGGTTTGATCGGCATGATAAGGAATTGGCGAGCAGATGATCGCCAATTCCGCGGGAGTTTCTTTGGATAGGTATTCTTCCAGTGTCGCGTAGACTGGGATTCCGAGTTGCTGCACTTCCGGCCAATCGGGAGACAGCTCTGGCCGTGGGTCCACCACCGCGCTTAATTTGGCGACTCCCTGGGCATGGAGCGCTCGGATGTGTTCGATATAAAAGTGACCGTAGCCGCCGATCCCGATCAATACGAGTCGTGTGGGGCGGTTGTGAGAGGAAGCTTTGGTATCTGTGCTCATTGGTTAGACAGTAAAGTTTGAACAGCCTTGCGGACACAAGCTCTGGGATCTGCTAAATACGGATCGATGTCGATCGGGCTCGGAATGTCCCAGGTCTTTGCGGCACGGGCGACTGCCAGATCCAGTTGCCAACGGTGGTCTTCGCTGGTGTCGATGCCGACTGGCTCCTGGGGAAGCGGGCGTTGCGCCTCGCCGTCGAGTGTGCGTTTGATGGAGCGTGAGGGGCGCACCCAGGTGTCGGGTGTCGCGTCATGGACGAGTGCTTCTAATAGTTTCGCGACTGGAATCTGTGTATTTATATCTTGGATACGATTGTGCAGTCGTTCAATGCAGAGTGCCAGCGAGGTGCGCAGGTTCAGGCAATTGCCATCCTGCTCTGCCAGCGATTGCAATGCCGGTAAGCAGGCTTCGCTGCCGCATCGGCGTAAGAGGTTGATCGCGAGAAACCAGTTGGGCACGTCAATGTGTTGATTGAAGGGGCCGCGTGACAGCGCAGGTGCTTCGATGCCCGCTTCTTTGGATTGGATCGCCTGTAGTAGGCGCGCTTCGGCCCGCGGATCGTTCCACATGGCACAGATGACGGCGGCGAGCCAGGAGATGTCAGGGTTGGGATGTCGCAAACGCTCGAGCATCTTATGTTCGTATTTACCTTTGTTTTGATAGAGTCTCCAGAGCTGGGGGCTGGGTTTGCCTTGATCCAGTAATTCCAGAGGATCGAGTTCCGATGGCGGGCTTACGGGGGCTCGGGCACCGCTCAGATCGAGACGGGCCTGACAGCGTGCGGGGATTTGCTGGCTAGGAATCCCTTCCAGCCATGCGCTGGCTGCGTAGGCGGCGGCTTCGCCTAAGCGATGCATGTCGCGTTGCATGCGAGCCGCATACGAGGCGGCTGGACTGATGCCTGCAGAGCGGCAGGCTAACCATAGATTGTTTAGCTCGTTGGGTGTCATGATGCCATAGGGCATTTCTGCGTGCACAAGATGGCGGAAGCTTTTGCAGCCCCAAAGCCAGAACATTGTTTCATCGTCTTCAAATTCAAAGTCGACACTGTGGGTGTCGAGCGGGGCTTGCGTGACTCCAATGGAACTTGCCCGGCTGCGGTGGTTCATTAAATCGGCCAGTTCGAGTCGTTCGCAGGTGTGGAATTGACGTGATTGACGGATGCCCGGCAATGGGGCGAGTTGGACCAATCGCTTCTCACCCCCTGGCGGGAGCGTGCGGTACTGCGCAAGCGCACTGAGCCGTGCCCGGGTGAGATCTTCTGGGTCTGTTGGATCGCACCAGCCGGCATCAAAGTTATAAAGTCCGAGGCGGCCGTTGTCCATTTGCCGATAGTAGGCGGGCTGGGAATAGCTGAGAGGCAGTCCATCGCCGGGACGACCGAAGTCATAGCTCGCGCCCGCGAGCGCAGCGACATCGCCATCGCCCGTCGCGTCGATCACAGTGCGGGGGTGGACGATGAGAATCTGATCGGCTGTAGCGATTCGAATTTCTGTGACCGTAGTGCCCTCGCGTTTTGCTCCGTAGATGATGGCTTCTGAAATAAAATGACTGGGGTCGAGGAGTTTCTGATGAAACGCGGTCGCTTTACCCACAGGATGCCAGTGCATACCCCGAGGCGTAGGAATGGTATGGCTGTCTTGCAGCGACTCTCCTTTCTGGTCGAGGGATTCGTGAGCACCGCCAGGGTGCCCGTAAAAGTAGTTACTGATCAGCCCGGCAGTGCCGACGCCGCCCGCGATGGGCATACTTTCGGCGACCAGCACTTGATGACCTTCGGCCTGGGCTGTGAGCGCCGCGATGCTTCCGCCAGTTCCTGCACCGGCGACGAAGATGTCGCATTGTAAATGTTGTTCCGGGAGCGAACCCACACATCGATCTTTGTCCGAGTCGAGCTTCCGAGGGGACGGCACATTCATTGCGACCTCACGGCCCAGAGCGAAGCGGTCCGCGAGTGAGTGAACGGCTTGTGTGCTGAAGGCCGGGCTGGCAGGGAGCAAATTGAGCGGGGGATTTGTGTCGGGGGCATCACATGGTTCCGTTGCTGCGTAGACAGGCAGGTTACGGTAGGCGAGGGCGAGCACTTCGACTTCCGAAAATAGTTCGGGCTCTTGTGTGCGCAGGCTTTGCCAGCGTTCTAAGAGCGCATTCTGCGAAAGCGGCTCGGTGGCGCGCAGGCAAAGATTAAAGGCATTCAGATGTGGGATTGCTTCGATGAATGCGTGTTTGCTGGAAAATTCCACAGGCATTTGGCCCTTGGGAGCAAGACCCAGTAGAATGCGCGCCTCGTAGGCCTGCGGCTTTCGGCGCTTGGCGTAGGTTTGCGGTGCTGCGATCTGAAAGAGCGTGCCGGCATCCGAGGCATCCAGCCATAGTTGAGCCCGTAGCATTCGTTCACTTGATTTTGTCGCCACATGCAATGCGGAGAGTTCTTGCTCTTGTTGGCAGCTACGGATTGGACTCGCTCCGAGCAAAACATCGATCTGATCCGACGCATCCTGTAATTGGGTGGCTGCGATAATCTCTGCACTGCAGGGGTCTAAGTTATTTGATGCACCGCTGTGGTTGTGCACCTGCTGGCAGAACTTTTGCCAAAGTGGATCATGCAGTGCGCCCGCATCGCGGGCAAAGGCGCGGCCCGATTCCCAAGCGATGTCCATGCTGCGGTCCAATAGCAGCACGCGTTTGCCCTGTTGGCCGAGTGTCCATGCGGCAGCCAGCCCCGCATAGCCGGCGCCGTAAATCGCTACATCGTAGCACTGTTCAAATACAGATCGGTAAAGCATCCAGGCATATTAGACGAATCGAGCTGGATGTGCTATGGACAGATCGGCTAAAATCCTGTATAAATCCGCTATAAATGACATATACGTTTAGAAAAGTGGCAGAGCTGTCACTCGCGGACTTGATTGAGCAGGTCGAATCTCTCAGTGGGCTCCAGCTATGTCTCAAGGTCTTTGATGACAATGCGGCCAAGCAGAGCGCGCTGGCGGAGGTGCCTCTTGCCAAGCGGCAACATTTTACGCCCTTCTGCCAGCAGGTGAAAATCGCTCACGACACACGTTGTGTGCAGTGTGATCTCGGGGTCGTCACTCGTAAGGCACTGGAATACACCATACCTTTTTTTCATGTTTGTCATGCCGGAGCCATGGAGCTGATCATTCCCTTAGTGGATGCCGGGCGATTGCTTGGGATCGCTTATCTCGGGCAGTTTCGGTCGGGGCAGGCGGGGGCGAAGACATTGCCCGAATTTTCAGAGAGTCGCATGGATGCACTGGCTGCAATGGGGCTCTGCTTGCAGGCTTATCTGCTGGCAGGGATCGGTCCGGCAGCGGAGACGCATTGCGGAGAAGATGCCCGGCGCGAGCAATTACTGCGTTTGATTCAAAGTCAGTGTCACCAGAACCTGTCACTCGAGTCTGTGGCGCGTCATCTGGGCGTCTCTGTTTCGCGGGCCGGTCATTTAGTGAAAGAGTTGACGGGCCGTAGTTTTATGGAGCTGAAGCAGCAGATGCGCCTCGATGCCGCCCGGCAAATGCTGTTAGAAACCCGGCTGTCGGTTGAGAGCATCGCCGCGCATGTTGGCTACGAGGATGTGCGTTATTTTTACCGAGTGTTTACTACGGCGACCGGCGTGCCGCCCGGTCAGTGGCGCAGTCAGCACGTGGCGCGGAAAGGATTGAATGCCTGAAGAGAGTTGATGTGCCTTGGAGGATTCTAATGGATCAAGTGCATTTTGCTTGATGACTTCGGAATACCAATAAGCACTCAGTTTTGGAGTTCGCTTGAGTGTCTTGTAGTCCATGTGGGTAATGCCAAAACGGATACCGTAGCCTTCGCCACATTCGAAGTTGTCCATGAAGGGGCAGGGAGGAACGCCTTGCACATCGACGCCGTCCTGGATGACGCGGTGCAGTTCTTTTAAGTCGATCCAGATCGGTAAGCTCCGATATTGCCGGGATTAATTATCTGGTTAATCGGAGGCCGAGTAGCTTTGGGCAAGGCTACCAAAATACAATATACAGCGAGATGGTCAGTATGACGACGCCTACGCCGGCAGCTTTGGCGAAGGGAGAGGTTTTCAGATCCATCTCCTCATTGACTGGCATTTCTACTGGTTTGTCCAAAGGTTTGAGAATCGTTAGTGTGAGCCCTGTCAAGAGCACGATGCCGACGGTGATCGCCATGCGGTTGAGAAATGCAATCTCTGAGGCGAAGAGAAGTAGGGCGCCATAGACGACGACACTGGTGACGATCCCCACGACGCCGAAGTAACGTGGTGTTTTTGGGGAAAAGAAGCCGAAGACGAAGACGGCTAGAATGCCGGGGGAAATGAATCCCTGAAATTCTTGAATGTAGGCGAAGATGCTTCGGAAGGCGTCTAGCTTCGGTGCAAAGGATGCGGCTAAGAGAACGAAAACAATGACCAGAGTGCGGCCGACGGCGACGAGTTTGGCCTGATCCTTTTCGCCGGTAAATTTTGCGTAGAGGTCCATCGTGGCAAGTGTTGAAGCCGAGTTGAGCATGGAAGCCAGCGAGCTGATGACTGCGCCACAGAGAGCTGCTAAGACGAACCAGGAGATCCATGGCATGGGTTTGATCAGATTGCGTACGAGCACGGGGAAGGCCGCATCGTAATCGTAGCCTTTCAGTGTGCCGGCGATCACGAGATCAGGGTTTGCGGCTTTGACTTCTGCAGCGGCGTTATTGATTCGGTTCGCCATTTCCATCGAATCGAGCCCTGTGTCCAAGTCTTCTAGCTTGGCACCGGAGGCGGTTAGATTGGTTGTATAAATCTCAAGTGCCTTCTCCGGATTGAGCGATACATAATCCTCATCGACTTTGAACAGAGCATCTGTGGATGCGGATGCGATAATCTTCGTGTTGGCACCATCTGCGGTGCTTCGGAGGTCATCCGAAAACAAATTAAAGGCCATGATGCCCGGGATCACGACGACAAAGGGAATGATTAACTTGAGGAAAGCGGCGAAAACGATGCCCCTCTGTCCTTCCGCCAGCGACTTGGAGCCCAGGGTTCGTTGCACGATAAATTGGTTGAGACCCCAGTAGAAGAAATTCGGAATCCACATGCCGATCAGCAGTGCGGTCCACGGGATGTCGGGATCGTCGGTCGGACGCACCATGTGCAGTTTTCCGCCAGCGGCGTTTTTGCCGACGACCGCTTCGGCTTCACCGTCGACACCGTCGTTCAGCAACATGAAACGTTCCAGTGAGCCAGCCTGTTCGATCTGCTGAACGGTGGCTTCGGAGTTGGCGACTTTAGTGAGAATCAATTCTTCGGCGGGCTTTTCGCCGAGGTAATTAAAGGCCATAAACATGACAATGGCTCCCCCGATAACCAGTGCGGAACCCCAGATTAAGTCGGTCCAGGCACAGGCCTTCAATCCTCCGATGAAAACATAGAGCGCCGCTAGTATCGCAATCGCCCAGCACATGGCGGTCAGGTTGTTGATGATCGGCACGTCCGCATAGTATTCGGAGACGAATTTGGCCCCCGAGAAGATGACCGTCGATGTGTTGACAAAAACCAGCGTAAGCACGGCAGGAATCGACATGGCCAGCCGAGCCACCGTATCAAAGCGATACTCTAGAAATTCTGGAATTGTATAGATGCCGGTACGCAGGAATTTGGGCAGAAACCAGAATGCGACAATGACGAGCGTGATGGAGGCAATCCACTCCCAGGAAGCGATGGCCAGTCCTTGTCGATCGGCGGCTCCCCCGGACATGCCGACAAACTGTTCTGTTGATATATTCGCGGCGATTAAGGAGAAGCCGACCAGCCACCAGCTCAGACCGCGACCAGCTAGAAAGTAGTCGCTGGCGGCATGCTTGCTTTTCAGCTCTTCACTGCGACTTTTCCAAATACCTAGTGCAATGACGCTGATAACTGCGGTTATGAAGAGAACGGCTTCAAGTATATTCATGGGGATGTTTTTCGTGGGTGGAGTCGGGGGGAGCCTTATTCAGATATGTGAAGGACGGGTTCGTTGGGTAGATCAAAGCGATTTCCGCTGACCTTTGCGTTTAGGGATCTTTCAATGTGGATGCTCGCAGCCTTGCTGTTCACGTAGTCGGCTTGAGTGAGCACTGTATTCTCATCAAAGGAAATGCCGTCTATGCGGTGGGCATGCAGGATGCGCGGGCCGATCAATTTAAATTGATTCTGTGTCACACGGATATTCCGGTGGAAGGGAGCATCGCTGAGAGTCTTCATGCCCTTTTCATTGGGACCGAATTCCAGTATATAACTGCTGGGGCTGAGCGGGACGAAAGTGTTATTGCGAATGAGCACATCCTCGACGGGGCCCGATTCAAACCAGTTGTTGGCATCGCCTTCGATCAGTATGGCGGCCATGGTGCCGTGTTCGAATCGATTATTTTCGATGACAACCTTACCGGCAGTTGAAAAGATAATGCTGCGCGCCCGGTTGTTGCGGACGGTATTTCCGGAGAATGTTAGGTCTGGATTGCAATCCAGATTGTCCAGATAGCTGCCCGGTTGAAGGAAAGCATCAATTGGCTCGGTGAAGGTGACTTCGAAGCGACTGCTATTCAGCTTTCGGTAGCTTTTTACCTTACGCTCTCCGTATGGAACGAGGTCGGCTTGTTGGGAGAAGCGAAGACGCTCTCCTGACTGTGCGAACTCGAGGCCGAGTTGTTGGAAATGTATCAGCTCGCATTCGAGTGAGGCCGGGCCAGTTTGTTTTCGGATGACTGCGGAGAGCCCATGAACGTTGAGCGCATCATCCAGCATGTATTCGAAGTAGGAGTTCGTGACCGTGATGTTTCCTTTGCACAGTACGAAGTGAGTGGCGTCAGCCGTCGTCGTGACCCAGCGTTGACTCTTTTCGGGGAGTCGGACGTTCATTGAGTCGATCGTTATATCGCTGCTGCGCTGAGCAATGAGTCCCATGCCGCCTGCGTGATGGATGGTGACTTGTTTCAGTGCGATGCCGCTGGCGTTCTCCATGTGAATGGCAGGGCTCATGCGGTTGGGCATGAGTAGGCCTTTGGAAATAAAAGTATCCCCTACTTGAGGCATGGATGCGGTGGCATTGGTAAAGCTGAATGCGCCTTCGCCTAAATCCATAAATGTGGCTGGAGTCTTCCAGCGAGGGTGCCATTCAAGGATGGGCTGTTGTCGAGATTTCGGCAGTGGGCGTCCAGTCTGGCTGTCGACCCAGTGCGTCCATTCTGCATTTTGCCACCATTCTATATTGGGCTTGAGCGTGAAATCGTTGATGCCATTGAGCGGGGAGCCTCCTTCGCCGTGTAGGATTCGTCCGCGATTGATGAATACATTTTCGGCGTCGAGCATGTGGGCGGTGAAGGTATTGTTCTCCGGGTCGATGCCGGTTACTGTGCCTTGCATGTGAAGCGGTGTGCCCCAGTCGATCGTGAGACCTTCGATGGTGATATTTGACGAATTATAAATCGTTATTGGTATGAATGCCTGGCCGTGTGCGATGAGTTTGGCCCCATGACCTGAAATCGTTAGATTTTTCGCATCCCAGATAGCCAGCGAGGTGCGGCGGAGCCCGTCGTCGTGGTTGCTGACGTGGACAAATCGTTCCGGGGCAGAGTCGGGATATAGATCGTAGCGCCCAGGTTCTAGAATGAGTTTATCGATGTCTTCGTCGACGCATTGTGCGAGAGCGTCTAGTAAAATTGGACTGGCATCTATGCCAGTCCCCGGTGCTGTGATACGAAGACTTTTTGCCTGTAGTGCAGGTATAAAAATAGAGCTCAATATAAAAGCAAAGAGCGAAGTGGCGAGGTGAACTAAGGGTTTGTGCATAATCGAAATGGGAATGTGTTATCTTATTACATCCAGTAGTCTGGAAATTTTACGTTTTTCGGGGGATTCATTTGCAGTGCATGATGAAACGAATCGGAAACAGGATGGGATATTTCGTTAGATTTCGTCGTGTCGGGTAGTTCATGGGTATGACGTTTCGCATTCTTAGAATTTCCATGTTTTTTGTGATTGCCGTGTGCTCGGTGGTGCTGGGGCAGAATTATCCGGTCGGCATTGAAGCGAAACGCGTCTTTAAGGAGGGATTTCCGGCCTTGATTGCTTTTCGTGGGGAAATGCATCGGCCTAGCCATCGATCCTATGAGGCCTGGAGCCAGAGTTTGGAAGATTACTCAGTCGTTATTCGCAAATTCTGGAATGAAGAACTTAATGTGCATCCCGAATCGCCTGCATGGGCGCAGCGTTATTTGGCCGCACACCCGGTAACTTTGTTTCTGTGGCATCTGAATGGTGAAGCGCGGGCGGCCAGAGAACATCCGGAGGTGCAGGCGCGCTATTTCCCCGGGCATTGGGCCTTGCATACCGGCTCGGCTGTGGATGGTTCGGTCGAGCGTGGCTCTTCGGTATTGAAAGTAGAGCATGTGGATCGTTTTTCGATGAAGGGGTATATTGATCGGCGGGAAAGAGAATGGCATGCGCCGGATCTTGTTTTAGTGGAGCGTTTTCCAGATGGTCGCCTCAATTGGAAGAAGACGGAATATGCCCGTTTGACGTCGGTTGATCTCACGACTGGAACAATTGAGGTGGATCGCGGCCTGTATGGTTCTGAGGTGCAGGATTACAATGGGCTCTATGTGGCGCCGATTGTCGGCGGTGTTTGGGGCGGGCAGATTCTTTGGTTTTATAATCATGCCAGCACTTGCCCCAGGGACGCCAATGGGCAGCAGGCTTCGGATCTGTTTGTGGATGAAATCGTTTCTAAATTCGACCCCAAGACCGGAGAGTTGAAAGGTTTTGGTGGGGTGGCTTTTGATGTGACTTACTGGGTGGCGCGCTGGCCAGACATGGATGTCAATGTTGATGGCGTGACGGATTTAGATGGCTATGTTGATGGTCGGAATGTCTGGCGTGAAGGTATGGTGGCATGGGCCGAACGATTGCGTGCACGCATGGGGCCTGAATTCATTATCGTTGGCGATGGCGGTTCGGATAAGCACCAGCGTGCGGTCGGGGTGTTTAGCGGTATGGAGGCCGAGGGCTTTCCCTATCATCATGATGCCTTCCGCGGCTACTCGACGCCGATTAACCATTTTGATTACTGGACGGCTTTTGGAAAGGTGGCTTACCCATTTAATTTTTCGGCACTTAAGTTTAAGTCGGACTTCGATCTCGAGAACCAAGAACAATACGCGCGTTTGGGCTTGGGCACACTCTCCAGCCTGGGTGTCTATGCGACCAGTGTTTCTGACGAGGAGAGCGGTGCGCCATTGGACGAGTTCGTCGCGGGGCATCGCGGGCAGGTTCATTGGTTGGGGCAAGCAGTTGGGCCGGTCTTACGTCTGGAGGAAGCCATGCCGGACTTGCTGGACGGAGCCGGAGTGCGTTGGGGGGAGCCATTGCTGGCAAAGCTTGAATTGCATGGGGCAAGCATGCGTCAAGGGGGCGGCAATACGCTGATTCTTGAGGGAAATGACGACGATCCGTTGGCGCCCATGACATTGACTCTGAAGGGCCTCAAGCGTCCGGCGGGGGATATCGTACTATCCTTTGAAGTGATTTCGAAGGAGCCACTGGCCCCATCGCTGGAGGGAAGCGCTTACCCCAGAGCAATTAAAGTATCTGCCGACGAATTACCGGAGTATGAGGATTCCGCGCGAAAGAACGGGTTTTACAATGACTTGGAAGGAGTTTTTGGCACCGAAGGTTTTATTCGACAGTCATTTTATTTTCGGGATGTGGGGGATGTGGATCTGGATACACTTTCGCTTAAAATTACTTTTGAGTATCAAGGCGCGGTGGCTCTGCGAAATCTAAAGATTCACCAAGGCGGGCAGTTGTTTGCCCGCGAATTTGAGCACGGTGTGGTGTTGTCGAACCCTTCTTTGCACGAGCGAGTCTTTGACCTGACCTCGCTCTTTCCCGACTACGATGGCGCGTACTATCGTATTTCAGGGACGCGGAAGGAGAATGATGGCTCCCGTATTATGCACCGCGATCAAGTCCGCGTTCCTGCCTTGGATGCTATTTTTCTCGAAAAACGTTAAAAACTTAGCTGTCCGGCGGTCTCTTAGTATATGTTCACTTTAACTCTTAGAGACACTTTGACTAAAAACCTAGCGGGGCTGTTTTTTTTCGGCTCTGCTGTGTTGATGTCGTCCACGATATTGAGGGCAGAATCCGCTAGGCCCAATATTTTGCTTTGTGTGGCGGATGATGCCGGCTTGCATGCGGGGGCATACGGAACCGATTGGGTCTCCACGCCTACCATGGACCGCTTGGCGGATCATGGTCTTCTTTTTCAACGAGCCTATACGCCCAATTCCAAATGTGGACCGTCGCGCGCTTGCATTCTGACCGGGAGGAACTCCTGGCAGTTAAAGGAGGCCGGTAATCACTGGGCCTCGTTTCCTCTGGAGTTTAAGTCTGTGGCCGAGGTCTTGAACGAGAATGGCTATCATGTCGGCTACACGGGCAAGGGCTGGCTGCCGGGAAAAGCCTTTGATGCAAATGGCAAGCGGCGCGATATATTGGTAAATCAATATACCGATCTCACTCTCGATCCGCCTACCAGTGGGATTCATATCGTTGATTATGTGGCCAATTTTAAGACCTTTCTGAACGATGGTCAAAGCGAAGAGCCCTTTTTCTTTTGGTATGGAGGCTGGGAACCGCACCGAAAATATGAGTTTCAAAGTGGTCGTAAGGTCGGTGGAAAATCGCTGGAGGATGTCAAATGGATCCCCGAGTTCTGGCCGGATACGGATGTGGTGCGCGACGATATTTTGGACTACGTCTTTGAACTGGAGTATTTCGATGCCCGTTTGGGGGAGATGGTGGACGAGCTTGAAGCTCGCGGCATCTTGGATCACACGATTATTATCGTGACTTCGGATAACGGCATGCCCTTTCCGCGGGTGAAGGGGCAGACCTACGAGTATTCCAATCATTTGCCTTTGATCATTTATTGGCCCGAGGGCATTCGTTCCGCCGGGCGCTCGGTGGACGAGTTTGTGAGCCTGATTGATTTGGTGCCCACTTTTCTGGAAGTGGCTGGGATTGAAGCCGATCGCTCTGGTATGGCATCAATCACCGGTCGCAGCTTGAGCCCCATTCTGGAAAATCGTCCGTCCGAGCAAGTCAGGGATCATGTCCTGCTCGGAAAAGAACGCCATGATGTGGGGCGTCCCAACAATGTCGGCTATCCAACGCGGGCGATTGTCGAGGGCGATTTTCTTTATATCATTAATTTTGAGCCCGGACGCTGGCCGGTTGGTAATCCAGAGGCCGGCTATGCCAACACCGACGGTGGCGCCACGAAAACCGAGATTCTCGAAGGTCGCACCGATCCGAGCTTGCACCACTTCTGGCAATGGAATTTCGGTAAGCGCCCTCAGGAGGAGCTGTATCAAATTTCCGAAGATTCCGATTGTTTGCGCAATCTGGCTGGATATCCTGAATTTGTAGACAAGCGTAACAAACTGCGCCTGCGCTTGTTGCAGCGATTGGCAGAAGAAGGTGACCCCCGAATGGCTGGTCACGGTGATATCTTCGATGAGTATCTCTATATGGATCCGAAGAGCACACATCTGTATGAGCGTACCATGGAAGGAGTGGAAGTGCGTTCAGCCTGGTTGAGCCCCTCTGATTTTGAAGCCGGCCCCGTGGGCATCGAGACTCTGGAGTAGATTCATTATTTAGATTTATTTCGTCACATCTTGTGAATTGCGGTAGTAAACAAGTGGAGTTAATGAATTACCGATGTCAGATCTAAAAATGGAGGATTTTGTTCGTTTGTACTCGATGCACGAGTCCAAGGTGCGTGCGTATGTACGTGCAGGGCTGCCTACGATTGAGGATGTGAACGAAGTCATGCAGGAAGTCAGTCTGGTGGCCTGGCGTAAATTCTCGACACTAGAGGACGCGGAAGGATTCGGGCGTTGGATGTGCGTGATAGCACGCTATGAAATTCTGAAATACCGCCGATCCAAGGCGAGAGATCGCTTGGTTTTGGATGAAGACCTACTGAGCTTGATTGCCGATGAAGGCGTCGAGGAAACCTCCGAACGTGCTGCAGAGATTCAGGCACTGCAGAAGTGTATCCGTAAGTTGCCAGAGAAATATCGTGGGCTTGTGATTAAAGCCTATACCCCCGATCAGTCGAAAAAGAAACTCGCAGCTGAAATTGGTAAGACACCAGCTGCGCTCTATCAGTTGCTCAGTCGTCTTCGACTGACCTTACTGAATTGTGTTCAAGGTAAATTGGCCAATGAGGGGATCAAATGAATAACGAAGATTGGAAATTAATTGACCGCTATTTGAGTGGTGAGATCAACGAGGTCGAGTTGGCTCGCTTGCAGGAGCGCTTGCGCACGGATGCCGGGCTACGTGCGGATTTTAGGAGTGCCGCCTCGCTGGATATGGCCTTGAGCGATATGGCTGGTATTGACGCTGCAGG
Source organism: Thalassobacterium maritimum (assembly GCF_031127805.1). Taxonomy (NCBI): domain Bacteria; kingdom Pseudomonadati; phylum Verrucomicrobiota; class Opitutia; order Puniceicoccales; family Coraliomargaritaceae; genus Thalassobacterium; species Thalassobacterium maritimum. The sequence continues at coordinate 64,225 of NZ_JARXHW010000021.1, forward strand.
TTCAGATTTGCTGATGTTGGATTACGCTCCGAAAACAACGCCTAAGCAGTCGGTCTCGAATCGTTGGTGGCAAGGGATTGCTGCCGCACTTGTGATCTTTATGGCCGGTCTGCTGTGGTGGAACTTTTCCGAAGGTGTCGATCCGTCGTACGTGTCCGTGAATCCACCTGCTGCTTCGGTTGAAGTGGCTTCGATTCTTCGCATGGAGAATTGCGTCTTTAAAGACAATGCTTTGACCTTTGAAGAGGGCGGCCGACTTTCCCTTGGAGACATCGTATTGGAGTCCGGAACCATTGTTTTTGGCTTGGATAAAGGGGCACGTATCGTTCTCGAAGGACCTGCTCACCTGAGCTTGGAGACGGCTGATAAAGCCTTTCTACATTATGGCTACTTAGGCTTTGAAAACTTTTTCATCGGTGAGACCTTTGAAGTGCGGACCCCTTACTCGGTTCTCGTCGATGTCGGCACTGAGTATTCGATTGAAGTTGGCTCCGTTGGTGAAGCGATCCGCGTCTACGACGGAGAAGTCTGGCGGACCAATCCAGAATCGGCAGACGACATCTCCTTTATCGCCAAGGGAGAAACCGCCGTTTTTGGTGGGCAGCCTGAATTGGCGTTCTTGGGGACGGGGAATCGTAGCAAAGTGCTCGACTATCTGCCTTCCGAGGTCAGTCGAACCCCATGGGCACGGGATAACTTTGATTACGCCGTGGAGCTGAACCAGCCCGTAGAGTTGGGCGAGGGTGGTTTGGGCTGGGATACCCCTTGGCGTGGCTTGGCACGTACTCTGTCGATGGAGGTCCTCCGGCGCGATGCCCTGGTTCTGGCCGAAGGCTTTGGCTTCGGAGACTTTTTTAGTGCCACTGGCAAATCGGCTGTCATCTCGGGCAATTCAACTTTGCACCGGCGTTTGGCGCATCCAATTCGTCGTGATCAGAGTGGCACCTACTATTTCAGTGTGCTCTACAAGGCGGATACAGCCACGCAGGATGGCGATACTTCGACCCTCTTCGTCAACTTCAGGAATACAGATAATCCGTCGAAGAATGACTCGGATCGACTGACGACCGGCATCTTTAAGGGGCATACCTTGCTATGTCGCTACGGGAGTAGTGGGCGAATTTCGGCCAAGACCAACCCGAATGAGGCGAATCTATTGGTGGGGAAAATTTTGATTCGGCCTCACGCACAGGATCAGATCAATCTGGATGTCATAGGTGACCCCGAGCAACTGCAGGAGGAGCCGATTTGGAGACTTCGTGCCGAAGGCGACACCAGCAAGGATCCATTGGATTCAATCATATTACACGTCATTGGTGATATACCTCTGCATGTAAGTGAGATCCGTTTTGGAAAGTCCTGGGAGTCTGTGACTCGATAAGCGAGTGTTTCGAAATTTTACCTAAAAAAGTGCGTAAGATTTCCGCATTTGATGGAGTGTAAGGGGGTAGGCAATTAACAATCCAGCCTGCAGTTATTCGGTGGTGATGATTATAGTAAAGCCACGACTTGTCCTCCCCAAAATCTATCATTTGTAATTATGTCTATACTATCCAATACCACACGTAGTGCGATCTGTCTCGCAGGCGCGATCCTTTGCTCCTCTCCGCTAGCGACGCCGCTGGCCGCTCAATCCGTCGAAACTCCAAACATGGACTGGTGGCAGGAATCGATGGAGCATCTGGATGAACGCATGGGTTGGTGGGAAGAGGCACGCTTGGCTCTGTTTATTCACTGGGGTGCGTATTCTGTATTAGGTGGCGAATATGAGGGAGAAAAGTCGATTGACCGCTATGCCGAACACATCGCACGCGAACTGAAAATACCTAAATCGGAATACATTGAGTTTGCTGCCAGCCGATTCCAGCCGGATGACTTTAATGCGGAGGAATGGGTTCTTCGTGCTAAAAAGGCTGGCATGAAGTATGTGGTGATCACCGCGAAGCATCACGACGGCTTTGCGATTTATCCTTCAAAATACAGTGACTTTGATATCGAGGACACGGCCGGCTGGGAGCGCGATCCTCTGCGTGAACTAACCGATGCGTGTGCGAAGCACGGCCTCAAGTTCGGTGTTTATTATTCGCATGCCCAGGACTGGTATGAGCCGGGTAATTTTCGTTTTACCTGGGAGCATCCTTTTCATCCAACAGATGAGGAGCGCGATTGGTATAACAAGAAAGGAGAAGAGGGCGACGCTCACAGGGAGAGAGTTAAGGAATATATTAACCAAAAATGCATCCCTCAGTTACGTGAGTTGCTTGTGGACTATAATGCCGAGATGATCTGGTTTGATACTCCCGGCTGGTTGCCCGCAGGGTACCTCGCACACATTCTGAAAGCGGTGCGCGAAATTAAGCCCGAGACGGTGGTGAGCTATCGTATCGGACGTGGTTACGGCGATTACGGCGGTGGACCTGACAACCCGACTGCCTTTCCTCCGCGCGACGAACGTTACTGGGAAGCGATTCAATCGACCTTGCATTCGTGGGGCTATCATAAAAACGACGAACATCATCGCCGTTCTCCAGAGCACCTCATTCGTATGACTGCAAACGTGGTGGCACGTGGTGGCAACATGATGATTAATGTCGGGCCCAAACCGGACGGCACTTGGGTCGAGAAAGATATCGAGACCTTTGACGCCATTGCCGAGTGGATCGAAGGGCAGGAGGCCTCCATTCACGGTGCAGGCAAGTCGCCTTTGCCCTTTCAGAACTGGGGTGTCATTAGTGCGGAGGGGGATAATTTGTATCTACACGTGCTCGATTGGCCCAAAGATGGAAAACTGCGGGTCGGAGGTCTTTTGACTGATGTGCAATCCGCAACTTTAATGAAAGGTAATCAGCCTTTGAAGGTGACGCGTACCAGCGACACCATTGTGACGGTAGAGGTGCCATCGCAGCCGCCGCATCCTGTTGACAGTGTGATCCAGTTGACATGCGTTACCAAGCCAAAGAGCGACGGTGTCCGACTCATTGAACCTGAAGAAGAGAATCGCCTGCACGTTTATGATGGGGCAAGTATTTTCGGAGACCTCAAAGCAGGCGTCGGCCGTGGTGAAGATGCCTATCTGCGCAATTGGGTCAGCGCCGAAGATGCCGTTTCCTGGCGTGTGCGTGCGGCTGAAACTGGAAGCTATGAAATCTATCTGGTCTATGGTAACCGCAAGGGACCGGGGCGTCCTTTTGACAATAAATACGAAGTGACTGTCGGCACTGCGAAATTTATCCAAGAGACAACACGCTTTGGTAACAGCGATCCCAAATATGCTACCGAGGAAAGCTTGCGTATGGGATTTGAGAGTCCCAATACCACTTTCCCCGCGAGCGATAAGGTCGGTGTCGTGACACTGACGCCCGGTGTTTACGATCTCAAAATCGCCTCAGCCGATGGTGCCACTCCCAAAGAAGAGTTGTTCCGTCCACGCGCTATATTTTTGGTGCCAGTAAAGGACACTTCCGAGGCGGTCATGGCCGAGCCCACAGAGCTGATGTTGCTTGAGATGAAAATTACAGGCGACTTCAAGCCGACTGAGGGCGCGATCGAACTAAAAGCCGAAGCGGCTGATTTGAGCGGTTCGAATGCAGTCTATCGCAAGCAAGGCTTCGATGAATACATCACACGCTGGAAACAAGTCAGTGAGCGACTAGAGTGGACCTTTCAGGTCAAACAGCCCGGTGACTACGAGGTCGGGATCGCCTATGCCTGCCCGGCAGGCAACAAGGGGAGCTCTGTCGAGCTTCGTGCCGGAGATCAGAAATTGAGCTTCACCGTGGGGGATACCGGAACATGGAATGATTTTGCCTCTGAAAAAGTCGGAACGATGCACTTTGCGAAAGCAGGAAGCTACACGATGCTTGTAGATCCGAAAAGCGTGCCGGGTTCTGGCGTCATGAACCTACACCATGTGTTTTTGAATCCCGCCGAGTAAGTCTCGTTTCCAATCATTTAAAGGGGGTGATTCATGTCACCCCCTATATTTCTAAGTGACTCTGTATTCCTCTTTAGCTACCCCTGTTATGACTCACTATCGTGCCGTGCTGATCTTAGGCTTGCAGATGCTTGGCGCAGTCTTTTTAAGTGCTGCATCCGACTCTGTGTGTCAGCGGCCGAATATAATCGTCATTCTTACGGATGATCAAGGGTATGCCGATGCGGGCTTTCAAGGGTTTCCAAGGTCGGAGGAGGTCTTGACGCCTAGCATCGATCGTCTCGCGAGTGAAGGTGTCGCGTTTCGAAATGGATATGTGGCGTTCTCCACTTGCGGACCCTCACGTGCTTCGCTTTTAACGGGGCGCAGCTCCAGCCGTTTCGGTATGGAGGGCAACAAAAATATGGATGACGGCGACACTGGGCCGCCGCTCTCGGAAATCATTATTCCCGCAGCGATCAAGGGCAGTGGGTATGTCACGGGTGCCGTGGGGAAGTGGCACTTGGGCTCAAAAAAAGAAGAGCGTCGTCCGATCGCACGTGGATTTGATTACTATTGGGGGGATCTTGCCGCCGAGAAAGATTACCTCATGACTCGCACTGAAGATCCGCCATCCTGGAAAAGTGGAGAGGCCAGTCCACGGGATTACGGGCGCTACCTTACAGATGCGTATACCGATGAAGCCGTCTCCTTTATTCGGCGCAATAAAGATCAACCATTCTTTCTGTATGTCGCATACAACGCGCCGCACAGTCCGTTCCGGACTTATGAGCCACTGGTCAAACGTATCGTCGAGCACGCGCCTCAGTATCAGGGAGCCTATGAGCGCATGCTCACACACACGACTCTCAAAAAGCAGCAGCCTTATTATCATGCACCCGCTTTTGATTTCGGTAAATTCAAAGGAAAAGACTTAGACCAGGAATTGCTGCGGCTGACCTATCTTTCCATGCTACTCGCGGCGGATGACGGGGTCGGTAATATTATGGAGACACTGGACCGGGAAGGTCTGCGCGAAGATACCTTGGTCTTTTATTTGAGTGATAACGGTGCTGCCTTGGCGCGTCCGAATGATCTCGGTGGGGTCAATTTGCCTTTGCGCTCTGGTAAAGGCTCTGAATATGAAGGCGGCGTGCGTGTGCCTTATGTGATGAGCTGGCCTGGAGTGTTGCCTCAGGGTGTGGTGAATACGAAAGACGTCGTTAGCTCGATGGATATTTTTACCACTACAGTTGCATTGGCTGGGGCAGAGCTTCCTAGGGATCGCATAATCGACGGCGTTAATTTGATGCCGTATTTGACCGGAGAGAAAGAAGGCAATCCTCATGAGGTTTTGTTTTTTCGCCGACAGGTGCGGAACGCCAATGCCATACGCGTCGGTGACTACAAGTGGATCGATTATGCTGCCCGGCCCAAGGATTTGACGCAATTAGGAGCCAAAGCTGAGCCTTGGCTCGACGCAGGCGCACTTTATAATGTTCAAGAAGATATCTCGGAGTATCATGACTTGTCCACTGAGATGCCGGAGAAGAAAAAAGAACTGATTGCATTGTATACAAAGCTGACTCGTGATTTGCCCGTAAACGAGGATCGCGCAGCTAAGCAGGAGGATGATGACGGCTAATAACTGCACTGTTTTGCCCTGAATAATAATCTAATGAAAAATATATGCATACTGCCAGTGCTCATGCTGATGAGCTCAGTCCTACTGCTCGCGGCAGAGTCTGGTGATACGCTCATCGTCGACTTGCGGATTCGATCCTGGCACAAGCAGTTGCATGAGCAAGCTGGAGCATCGAATGCCAACACGGCTATTTCAGTGAAGACGCTGTACTATGAGGGGGGAGACCGCTCGACGATGAAGAAGGTACGCATCCTAAAGGGGAAAACCAGTTCTTCGTTTGAGTATCGTGGCCAGTCGCCGATTGTTTTCTACGATAAAACAGGACTCGATGAGCAGGGGAAGCCCGTGTATGAGCCGATCCTACAAGTCGATATCCCAGCAGGGGCGCAGCGTGCTGAAATCATCGTGCTGTGGGACGAGGCTACAAATCGTTTTCGTGCGATCTCTTTAGATGTCAGCGAGCATAGTCTGCCAGCTCGAATGACCCGGGTCTATAATCTTAGTACAGAGACCATCACACTGCGCATGAACCAAAAGCTTTATTCTTTGAAACCACTGGATTCAGCTGACTTCTCCTTGGATGAACTCTATGACGGTCGCTATGTGCAGGTTTCGATCTTTAGCGGATCCGAAGCGAGTCCAGAGAATCTCGACTACAAGCGGACGTGGACTTTTCATCAGGATTCGCGCAGCTTGGTATTTCTCTACAATTCGCTTTCCAGAAAAGGCGCCTGGCGTCGCGAGTTCTACCCCCTCTAAATTCTCCTAAAATTGACTCTACCCACTTCAAGTTCTACTAGCCCAGAGCGTGATGAGCGACTGCGGAGCGGGGGCTTTGCCCTCGTTCTCGCATTGGGCTTGATGGGTTTTGTTGTTCTCTTGCTTTTATCGATGGCGACACTGATTCGTGTCGAATCCAAAGCGACTCAATTGGTGAGTGAACGTAATCGGGCTCAGCAGAATGCCCTTTTGGGGCTACATATGGCTCTAGGGAAGTTGCAGGCCAGTCTCGGTGCCGATCAGCGGGTGACTGCGCGTGCTGATCTGGACAGCGTGCCGGAAGCCAGTAGAATGTTGACTGGTGTTTGGTCGACGGATCCTGCGGATTTCGGTGATGTCGATCCTCGCGTCAATCCGGCTGCGATCAAAAGTGGAGCTGCGCTTCAATGGCTGGTCAGTGAGGCGGGGGCGGATGCGTCTGACTTTCCGTCTAATTTTTCGCTTTCATCCTCCGATGCTGTGGTACTTTACTCCGGGCATTCGGCATCGGATTCAGATGGGGCAGTTGTCCTCAATTCCCGTCCGATAGATGCCAACAATTACGGGCTTGGGCACTACGCATGGTATGTCGCCGACGAGGGGATGAAAGCCTCCGTTCGCAGTCAGCGTTCTACTGGCACGACGTATCATAATCAACAGGTGTTGAACCCCACCGGGGCGGGGCTTGAAGTGCTTGCGGCTCCGGATGTCGGTTCCCCATTGCTGGATTCTTTGACTGAGTCGCAAATCGAAGCAGCCAAGGTAATTCGGGCGCAACTCGCTAGCGATGATTCTTTGAGTGTTCTGCTCAGCAGCAGCTATGGTCATGCGGATAATGGTGCATTTGCCCGACGCTATTTTCACGATCTGACTCTTTCGAGTCTGGGAGTGATGAGTGATGTGCGTGCCGGTGGTTTGAAACGCGATCTAACGGCGGCGTTCAGTGATGACACTGAATTTCAGAAACTCTTGGATGAATGGGGTGTCGGGCCATACGAGGATCAGATGTTTCCTCCGTTCACGCATTCGTCGCAGCAGGCATCATTGTTGCATGGCGACCCAGGTGGTCCGCTCTGGGCGCAGATGCGTTCTTTTTTTCAAGATGCGACAACAACTGGAGCGCTTAGCAGCAGCAAGAATGTTAGCCCACATACGTCCTATGTTTCCGGGGTGCGGCCGGTGGTGGCTCAGTGGCAAATGCATTATCACCTTTATCTCAAGGATGATTTGACCCCCCGCTACTGTGTGATGCCGGTTGTGGTGTTATGGAATCCTACCGATGTTACGCTGGCTGCCGGGCGCTACGTGGTGAGTGGCTATGATCGTTTTGCCGACCCTGCGACGGAGGCATTTGAGGATTTTCGATATGATCGATCTCCCGGAGTCTGGGTGGATTACGACAGCGACCCCGATCCAAACGTAAGCACTGTGGAGAATATTGCGTTTTTTACGGAAGGCCAAATCAAGAGTGGAACGATTTCGGGGGCGGGGGCCCAGAATACGACTGTTGGCTTTGATCATCCGATGCGTCCATTGAGTTTCCTACTTGAGGGCGCGGATGGCGAGGGCATCTCCCTTGAGCCGGGGCAGGCGATCGTTTTCTCACCCGTGGCGGTAGATGCTCTGGTGTTTCCCAACTCGTGGTCGGATCCTGTGCGCAATGTCATGCGGCCCGGATTTCGTTACGGAGCCTATTTTTATCAGGATTTTCCGATTGCCATTAACAATACAGATCCAGTCGGTGGTAGTGGAGATCCCGTCGACCCCTCCCGCATTTTAGGTGTCGGGCTGCTTCAAACGGTGAGCGGTGCGGCACAGTTCGTTTTGGGGCAGGGGGAGACTCTGGAGGCAGCCTTGGCTGCGCCTCTTTGGGCTGGCGGCGGTTCTAAGTTGGCACATGGTCACTATAAAGTGCGTGATCAGTCACCCGGATATGCCGATGAGTCGCATTTTGGTTCCGCGTCCGGAGTTGGATTTTGGGGGAATCCAGGTGCCGGTTCGGTCGCCCTGAGCGTGCACGATGTGAGAAACCTGGCTAACTTAACCCGTGCGGGGGACGCTCCGTTCGCGCCTGGTGGCGACGGCACCATGCGCGGCTTCCCAACGCATGGCCATGGTATGTATCTCAAATCATTGGAGAATTATGCGAGCACTGCGTATCCGGCCAAGCGACGTGTGGTGACTGATTTTTCGCCGCTGGCTCAACGCGTGAGCCTGCCACGCTATATGGATACCAATGGTGATTGGAATGCATATCTGATTAGCGAGGGAGCCTATTTGGAGCTGCAAGAGCCCCCTGACGCGACGATCAATGGTAATACGCTTTCCGATCCCCTGTATAGTTCGGATCTATACGATGAGGGCGTGCCGGAGTTTCCGGTCGGATTTTCCAATGGATTCTCCACATCCAGTGGGCGTTGGGTGCTTCAATCAGTCTCCAAACCTCGCGACGCATTTGTGGGCTTGGGCGTTTTTCGAGATGCATTTTTGAGCCAGCCGATTGATTATGATCGAGACGGTCGGGATGACTTGGCGGCGGATTTGATCGAAAGAAGTCTAAATTTTGCAGAAGGCACTAGCCCCACACATGTGATTGGAAGTTCCTATGCGCCTCCGGCGATGGGGCTCGATCAACTGGCAACTTCAATTAATGCGAGCGGGGATACCTTGGCTTACTATGATATGTCGTATTTGCTGAATGATGTGCTATGGGATGCCTTTTTTATGTCGAATTATACCAGCGACGGCAGCTCGTTGCTGAGCCAAGACCGCTTACAGTTGGATTCAGAGTTGGATGCTTTTGCTTACGAATCCTCGGCCACGAATTTGTTGGTCGAAGGGGTGTTTAACGTCAATTCTACCTCCGTTGCTGCATGGAAGGCTTTCTTGGCCAGTGGCTTGTCCGAGTCTGTGATCCGCTCTGATGGGAGTGAAGATAGCATGCACCCTCAAACTGCTTTCTTAGCATCAGCACGCCCGTTGGGGCCTCAAAGGGGAGGGGCTACGAATAATTATTCGGAGCAGGAGGGGGTCTTTGACGGTTTTCTGGGATTGAGCGAGGCAGAATTGGAAGCTCTGGCTGTCGCCATGGTTGATCAAGTTAAGAAGCGTGGCCCCTTCGTTTCGATGAGCCATTTTGTGAATCGTGTGCCGGACCATATCGATTATCGATCCGCAAAGGAAGATGCTTCACTTGAAATCGAAACTTCCGGCGTGCTCAAGACCGAGCGCGCGACCGGAGCCTTGCAAGCGGCCATCGACCTTTCCGGTATTCAAGGAGACTTTGATGCTGCTGGTAGCCGAGGTTTTGATGATTACAGCGTGACTTTGGCGGATTATGATGGCTCACATTCCAGCGTCGAAATCCCAGGTAAGGAGTCGCTGCTCGGACACGCTGCGGCGGGCAATCCCGGCTACCTGACCCAAGGTCTCGTTTTGGCTAAGTTGGGCCACCGCATGGCCGTCCGCTCCGATACTTTTAAAATTCGATCCTACGGCGACAGTGGCAGCGCCATAGATGGCAGCATTGGAGCTCGCGCTTATTTGGAGGCGACTGTGCAGCGTTTGCCCTCTTATATACGGCCCGAACAAAATGAAGCCGAAGAGCGCACTGCTACCTTGACGGCGGATAATGCGCGCTTTGGACGCCGATTTGTGATCACCTCGCTTCGTTGGTTGAGCGAGGATGAAATATAGCGATCTGGCCCCCGTTCTGTAACTGTATTTTCACCATGTATTTACCTGGGGTCGACCTGCCGTTTCTTACCTTGGATCTACATGGAATCAAAGCTTATCAACATCATGGTTACGTAAACTTTATTTCCGAGTGCGATGGCTTGCTTTCATGACTCCCAAATGCAATGATATGACCTGCTGAAATTTACCCCACAAACCATGCGATCATCTAAAAACTTATGTTTTTATATTTTTTTCGTCAGATTTCGATCAGTGTGGGTGTTAATTAGTTGAGCATATTTGTTTTAACCTAAAAACCCAAGACCAGTCCATATGAATAAGAAACTACTACCGCTTCTATCCGTTGCACCTTTTGTGCTTTTATCATGGTCGCACGCTGCTACGATCACTTGGGGCAGCGCCACGACTATTTCCGGTGATTCCGATGTCTCGACCGACGGCACGCTCGTTGTCGCAGCAAGCTTTGGTACGACTAGCGCTTCAATTGTCGTCAACGGCGTGACATTTGCCGGGGGAGGAACGGCTGCAAATTTGAAGAGTTCTGCGACCTACGGGACAGCATTGAACTATACTTCCGCAAAGAATTCTGATACGGCATTTGGAACTGCATCTACACCTTTTAGTTCTCTCTCCGCGAACTATCAAGATTTACTGACGTCTGGCCTGTGGGAGACTGGTACGGACCCCGAGGTGGATTTACAGACTCAGACGTTTACTTTTGGTGGGACGGGCAATGAATTAGTCGATGGTCAGGAATACCAGATTCAAATTTGGGCGCAGGATGCGCGCAATAACAAGCACGGGGGGGCGCTCACTATTGCTGGTACAGGTGGTGTTACCCTGAATTACACTGACACCAGCTCGGAAGGGGGGCTTGGTCAATATGTGATTGGCACCTTTACAGCCGATGCGGACACTCAATCATT